>CAMLOZ010000039.1 GCA_946481625.1 uncultured Haloferula sp.
CATCAAGCAGATGTATGCCCACTCGTCCTCGGGCGACTGGAGCGAGTTCGGCGAGGACGCACAGAAGCTGAAGTGGGTGAACCACATCGTGCAGGGCATCGAGGAAACCTCCTTCACGAAGAATCCCGACACGAGCCCGGCGCCGGCTCCTGCCGTCACCGGCCTGAAGGAAGAGGTGGACGCCAATGGCAAGCCCTTCTCCTATCTGCCGCGCCTCACGCCGAAGGATGTGTATTTCCTCTACAATCCGGACGGTTACTACCGCATGCGGTAAGTTCGGTCTCCGGATAAGATTGACGTTTCCGAAAGCCCCGGCAATTAGCCGGGGCTTTTTGCAACCGCTGGTTTCCGCCTGAAATGGCACATCAAGCGCTTTGACGAAGCGCGCCGGATTCCCAATGTACCGAGTTATGCGCCGCTCTCCCATCGTCGCTTTCCTCCTGCCGTCGCTGCTCGGTGCCTTGCATGGCGATCCCCTGCCGCTGCGGCAACCGAATCCCGGATTGAACGTTCCGGCGTCACCGCCTGCCACGAGCTTGCAGTTGGTCGATGCCTTTCCCGGCCTGAGTTTCACGGAGCCCGTCTGCCTGGCGTCGCCACCAGGCGACACCCAGCGTCTCTTCGTGTGCGAGCAAGGGGGGAAGATCTGGATGATTCCGGATGTGACGGCGGCGACTCCGACCAAGGTATTGTTTCTGGATCTTTTGGCGGTGGTGACCTCGCGTCCCAATGAGAATATTCGTTTCTTCAGCGAGAGCGGATTGCTAGGGCTCGCCTTTCACCCGAACTACACGACGAACCGCCACTTCTACGTATTTTATACTCCGGGGATCGGCACCGGGAGTCCCAAGCCGATGCACGAACGCGTCTCCCGCTTCACGACCCAGGCGGGCAACCCGAATGCCGCTGATACCACCAGCGAACTCGTCCTCTTCGACCAGCGCGACGAGGCGGACAATCACAACGGCGGAGACCTCCATTTCGGTCCCGACGGCTATCTCTATTTCAGCCTGGGCGACGAAGGGAATCAGAACGATCAGCGCTTCAATTCCCAGCGCATCGACAAGGACTTCTTTTCCGGGATCATGCGCATCGATGTGGACAAGAAGCCCGGCAATCTTGAACCGAGTCCCCATCCGAATCCGACCGATTACCCGACAAGCCCGCCGCCGGATGCAGTGAAGCGCGACGCCGGCATCGCCCGCTACTCGATTCCTGCAGACAATCCCTTCGTCGGCGCCACCACTTTCAACGGCTTGCCGATCAACTCCACCCACGTGCGCTCGGAGTTTTGGGCCGTGGGTCTCCGCAATCCCTGGCGCTTCTCTTTCGATCCCCTCACGGGCCATCTATGGTGCGGCGATGTGGGTGGTTCGTCGCGCGAAGAGGTCAACCTGATTACCCGGGGCGGCAACTACGGCTGGGTCTATCGAGAAGGTCCCTTCGAAGGCCCTTGGGACGACTCCACCCCGGATCATCCGCCGGTACCCGCCGACTTCACTTCGATCGATCCCGTTTACAGCTATCACCATTCAACCGGAGGGGCCAATTTCATCGGCGACTCGATCATCGGAGGCATGGTCTATCGCGGTGGGCGGGTCTCGTCCTTGTATGGGAAGTACCTCTTCGCCGACAATGGTTCCGGCAACATCTGGTCGATCAATCCCGACGGCAGCGGTGTGACCCGAATCCTCGGCGAAGGAGGCGTTGCCGCCTTCGGTGTCGATCCGTCGAACCAGGATGCGCTGCTTGCAGATGAGAATGGCAACCGCATCCTTCGCATCGTCTCGGACACCACCATCGGCTCCTTCCCCGACACGCTTACGGAAACAGGCCTCTTTACGGATGTCGCGACGCTCACACCCGCCCCCGGCCTGGTGCCTTACACGGTCAACCTTCCCTTCTGGAGCGACCACGCGATCAAGACACGGTGGTTCACGGTGCCGGATCAGAATGCCACCTTCGCTTGGTCGAAGGACGGCCTCTGGACCCTGCCGGGCGGTGCGATCTGGGGGAAGCATTTCGAGATGGAGATGGAGCGCGGTGTTTCCGCGAGCAAGAAGCGGATCGAAACCCGCTTGATCGTGAAGAACGCCAGCGGTGCCTACGGCGTGAGCTACAAGTGGAATGCGGCAGGCACGGAGGCAACCCTTGTGGAAGACGGCGGGGAGAGCTTCACGCTGGATGTCACCGAGAACGGCGATCCGGTACCCCAGGTGTGGACTATCCCCGCGCGCGGGCAGTGCATGATCTGCCATACCGCCCAGGCCGGTCATGCGCTCTCGTTCAACACCCGGCAGCTCAATCTCGATAACGAGATGTCGGGCCACAGCGGCAACCAACTGACCACGCTCTTCCAGCAAGGCTACCTCACCGGCAATCCGGGTTCACCCAACCTCCTTCCACGTCATTTGAGACCGGATGAAAGCGACTACTCCGTGGAAGCCCGCGTCCGTTCCTACCTCGCGGTGAACTGTTCTTATTGCCACAAGGAAGGCGGGACGGGCCTCGGGCAGTGGGATGGCAGCCCCGAACTTACCCTCGCGGAAACGGGTCTGGTAAATGGGATCGCCACGAACAACGGCGGGAACGGGGAGAACAAGCTGGTGGTGCCCGGTGACACCGTGCACTCGATCGTCCTCAACCGGGTCGCCGCAACCAACGGCTTCACGCGCATGCCACCGTTGGCGAGCAACGTGATCGATTCCTCCGCCGCGAGCTTGCTGACGACCTGGATCAACGGGGACCTGGCGGCCCGCCAGACCTACGACGGATGGCGTATCTCGAAGTTCGAACCGGATGAAGATCCCGCTGGCGCTCCAACGGAAGACCCGGATGGCGACGGCTCCACGAACCAGCAGGAGTATCTCGCCGGCACCGATCCCTTGAGCGGAGGCAGCCGCTTCACGCCCGAGGCCATGACGAACGCTGGACAGGTGACCCTGTCATTCGATGTTCCGGTGAATCGTTCCTACCGGATCGAGACCTCGGGAGATCTCAGCGCATGGACCCCGTGGGACATCCCCGGCAACCAGCCGATCCCGGTCGCCGGAGGCTTGGTCGAGATCACCCTGCCGGCAATCGACCCCATGCGGTTCTTCCGGGTGGAGCTAATGGAGCATTGATCCACCCGGGGTGGAGCGGCCTGCTCCCCTCAGTATTCCAGCCGGTTCGGAACCTTCGTCCACTCGGAGGCCGGTTTGAGCGGCCAGCCGGGAGTCGAGGGCGTGAAGACCCGCTTGTCCGCGTGCCGCCGCAGCCAGGCCGCCCACCAACTGAAGGAACTGTTCGCGATGATGGCATGCCGGCAGGCGGCCATCAGGCGGAAGTCCCGCAGTTCGTCGCCGCCGTCGTCGTGATAGCGGACGGGTGCCCCGTGGAAATCCAGATACTGCCGGGCCCACTCCGGGTCGTCGCCGAAGACATGGAACTGGCAGGTGCCCAGGGTGGAAAGGGCGGAGATGATACTAGAATCGTAGTAGCCAGAGCCCAGGCGGGGAGTGTAGCGGTCCCGCCGGATATGCAGGAAGACCGAGGGAGTCGCGGCCAGTTCCGCCTCCAGCGCGGCATCCGCGGAACCTTCCTCGAAAGCCGGCGGCTGGAGTTCGGTCCGGATGGTCGAGGAGCGCTCGATGAAGTATTTCTCGCTCTGCCAGTAACCATTGAGCCGCACCACCTGGCGGTTCGAGATGAAACCGGTAAGTTGGGTCTCTCCCTCATCCGGGGTCTCCGCGAGGTAGGAGCGCAGCGGATTCGGCAGCATCTTGTTGAAGGAGCGGATCGCCTTGTGGCGCAGCCCCTTCGGGTCACCGAGGCGCCAGCGCGGCGAAGCGATGGCCGCGGCGATCGGGAACCGGTCGAGCTTGAAGACACGGCCGTAGCCGTCGTGCTTGTAGCCGGAGACGTCGTCGATCAGCAGTTCCCGCTGCGTCCGGATGGCATAGGCACGCGCCGCCGCATAGGCGAAGAGCTGGTTGCCCAGCCCGCCTTTGATCATGGCGACGACGGTTCGTTTCACTTCGGGGAACGGGATTGGAATTTCGCAAGCGACTTGCGGAGGTATTCGGCGTCTTCCGGGTTCCGCGCCTCATACTCGTCAAGCTGGGCCTTCACCTTCGCCACCCGCGCCTCCACGCCGTCCGGCAGGAGCAGTTCGCCGTAATCGCCGCGCCCCTGCAAGCGTTCAAGCATGCGATCTCCGGTCGAAGGCAGGACGTGAAAAAGATCCACCCAGCCCTCCGGATGGCCCTTTTTTGCTCCCGGCGAGGGCATCGGGGGGACATTGAGCGGGTGTCCGTCCAGGAAATCATACACCTGCACGGGTAGCGCCGTTGGGTCGGCGGCATTCGCACGCGCAGCCAGCTCCGCCAAGGCGCGCCGGTCTTTCGAGAAATAGGGGTCGGGATCTCCGAGTTCGCGGAAAGCCAATTGGAAAAGACCGTGATTCGGGGTGAAGAATATTACCAGTTGGACGTCCTTTTCCCGGCAGCGGGCGATGATTCTTTCGAGCATCGCGATCTTCTCCGCCTCCACCGTCCCGGTGGAGGTGTGCTGCTTGGCCATACGGTAGATGGTCGAAAAATAGAGCATCTGCCCATCGGGATACTCCGGTTCGCGGCGGAAGCCTTCCGGCGTGTGCTCCGCCAGGGTGCCCCGAATCATGCGCCCGGTGGCCCCAAGCGACGAAGACAGCGTGGAGATGCCTGCGCGATACCGCAGATCCTGTTCGAGCGTCGGCGGCCCTCCCGCCAGCGGCGAAATGTCGAAGTCCGCCTGCCGCTTCTTCGCGACAGGCGTGGTGAGGTCCGTGGCATCGATCGCCAGCACGATCAGCTTCGGCTTCTGATGCTCCAGAAAGTAGCGGCACATCGCCTCGTTCTCCGCGAGCAGACCGGCATTGAGTCCGAAGTTCCCGCAGCGCATCCCGTCGAAGGCCGCATGCTTCGGGTTCAACCCGATATCCACCCGCGAGGAACCGAAGAGGCCCGCATCCCAAGCCGTGGAGCTTGCCAGACCCGCTTTGCAGGTGCGATTCCAATTCTGTTCGATCGCCCGGTAGGGCTCCATTTGCCGGGAACTCAGCGGGGACGGGATCACGCGCCAGGGATTCGCCCAGGAATTGAACGCAACCGCGAGCCCCGCCACGGCGACGAAGAAGAGCAGGAAGAAGGTTTGGTAGCGGCGGAGCTGGCGCACGGCTTCAGAACTGGAAGTAGATGAATTCGCTGACCTTGTCGAATTGCAGCCCGATCACCACGATGAAGGCGATCGTGAGCGCCGCGAAAAGCGGGGTGGGTCTCCACTGGTACCAGCGGTAGCGCGCATGCTCCGGGAAAGGCGCACCGGAGACCTTCAACGCCGGCTTGTAGCGGGCGAAGATCTGCTGCGTGTTGGGGAATAGCCAGCACACCGCGAGGGCGATGGCGACATGGACGGACGAGACGCTGGCAACCGCCCGTGTTGCCTTGTCGGGAAGTCCCTCGAAGCCGTGCAATCCTGCCATCGCGGCGAGCATCCGGCCCGCGCTCGCGAAGTCGGGTGCGCGGAAGAAAACCCAGCCCACCAGCACCGCGAGGAAGGTCAGCAACACCGCCAGAGGCACGGGCAAGGGCGACCTTCCGCTGCGCTTGCGGAAGCCGAACCAAGCATGATTCACGCAGAGATAGGCACCGTGAAGCGCGCCCCAGATCAGGAAGTTCCAACCCGCGCCGTGCCAAAGCCCCCCTAGCAGCATGGTGAGGAAAAGATTCACGTAACGGCGCAAGGGCCCCTTCCGATTCCCGCCGAGCGGGATATACAGGTACTCGCGCAGGAAACGGGACAAGGTCATGTGCCAGCGCCGCCAGAACTCGACCACGGACACCGCCTTGTAAGGCGAGTGGAAATTCAGCGGAAAGCGGATGCCGAACATCCGCGCCGAGCCGATGGCCATGTCGGAGTAGCCCGAAAAATCGAAATAGAGCTGCAAAGCATAGGCTAAAGCTCCGATCCATGACTCCGCCATCGTCGGCATGCGTCCGTCACCGGCGGCAAGCGCGAAGACCGGATTGGCGATCGGTGCCATGTTGTCGGCGATGACGACCTTCTTGAACATCCCCGCGGTGAAGATCCCGAGACCGACCGGGAAGTCGCGATGCCAGCCGTGGTTCTTCTTCCGGAACTGCGGCATCATCTCCCGGTGATGGATCAGCGGGCCCGCGATGAGGTGCGGGAAGAAAGTCACGAAGAGCAGGTAATCCGTGAAGTGGTACTCCTCCGTGAGCCCCTTCCAAGCATCCACCAGATAGGCGATCTGCAGGAAGGTGAAGAAGGAGATCGCGAGCGGCAGGACGATGTGAGGCACCGCCTGCGGCCAGCCCGTAAGATCCTGGCTGATCCCGGCGAGGAATCCGGCGTACTTGTAGTAGCCGAGCAGCAATAGGTTTGCGGCGACACCCGCGCCTAACAGAAGCTTGCCCGTTGCCGAACGCTTGAGCCGCGAGAGCCGCCGGCCGAGCAGGTAATTCGCGCCGCAAGAGCCGAGGATGAGCACAAGATACTTCGGGCTCCAGGGTTGGTTCGGATCAGGATTCCAGACGCCGTAGTAAACAAGGGACACCAGCACCAGCCAGCCCAGCCCCAGCCGGAAAGGCGCACGACGGAGGGCGAGGAAGCCCAGCAAGGCCACCGGCAGGAAGAGCAGAAGGAAGGTGTAGGAGTTGAAGAGCATCAGGAAACGGCCCCGGATGTCGCGTGCCGGAACGAGGAACTCATTCTCGGGAACACTTCATTCGTCATTCGGGATTTCTGCATTCGTCATTAAATCTCCAGTATCCCCGCCTTCTGCAATTCGCCGAGCGCCAGCGGCATGATGCGCTGCGAAAGGTGGGTACCGTCGTGGAAGAGCGCCCGTTCCGCCTTCTCCATGCGCGGATGATAGAGGCCAGCGATGCTGAGGAAGGGAATCCCATGCTCCGCGCAGTGGAACTTCAGGCGCTCTACATAGGCGTAGGTGATATCGCGGCGCAATTCGTAGGAACCGATGAAGGGGAAGGTCGGGCTGGAGAGCTTCTCGTCCTTCGGGATGATCTGGGGCGGACCCCACACCGCGGGGCGGAAGCCGCGGGCAGCGATCTCCGCGGGCAGCTTCACGAACTTCGCCGCGGTTTTCTCCACCACGTCCTCGATCTTGCCCCCTGCTTGGACGGCCTTCGCCATGTGGATGCGGCAGTCGATCTCGCCGAAGGAAAGCAGCAGCTTCGAGCCGGGCTTCAGATCCTTCTTCAGCAGGATCTCGATCTTCTCGCGCGAGCGGGTGGACGAACCAAGATCCCCCGCCTTCCATGCCGTGGCCGGGCCGACATGGAAGACCCGGAAACAGGGCAACAGGTCGAGCCCGCGATTGATCCAATGCGGCTTCCAGAAAGCGCTGCGGCGGTAGCGGATGAAGCGCAACCGCTCCGCACCCGCGAAGAACATCGTGTTGCTATCGCCGATGCAAGTCAGCGGCTCGATCGGCAGTGGCACCTCGCGGCCCAAGTGCTTTGAAAGCAGCGCTCGCCGCCGTCCGTCGTAGGGCGTGGCGGTGGTGCGGGGCTTGCGGGTGATGAGGGCGTCGAGGTCGTCGGCCAGCGACACGACTTCCGCCAGGGTGGACTCGGGCAATTCAGGAATCACGCTGCGAAACGGTCGTTATTGCGCGATGCTCCATTCCGGGGCCAGCCAGCCTCCCGGGGTCTGTTTGCCGACGAGGACAAGATCGGTGTGAACCCGCTGGGCGTCCCCATGCAGCTTCGGCAAATCGGCGAAGGACTCCACCTTGCGCAGCTTCTTCGCGCCGATGTTGCCAACGCGGTAGGTGTCAAAGCGGCGCTGGAGCCAGTTCAGGTAATCTTCCGGCGATTCCCCCGCCCAGCGGATGTACTGGGCATCGAATTCGATGAACCCGACCGAACGGCCCACCGACGCGAGCGTCTCGACGAAGCCCTTGAGCGCCTTCGACTCGTAGCCCTCGATGTCCATCTTGAAGAGCAAGGTTTTTCCCCGCGCCTCGTCGAGCGGGACAATGGAATCGATGGTCCGGGCCTCAAGCTTGAACTCGAGCGTCTGCGGACGGGTGTTCATTTCCCGCACCGCGGAGGAGCTGCCGCTCCAGTCAGGATTGACGAAGAAAGGGATATCCTCGGCGGCCTGGTCGGATACGAGGCAGTTGGTGATCGTCATCCGCAGACCGGCGGGGTGCTCCGCCTTGCTCTTCTCCAGATGCGGGATGAGCCGCGGATTCGCCTCGAAGCCGTATAGCAGGGTTCCCTCCGCGTAGTCCGTGCCGAACATGCATTCGCCGTAGTTCAACCCCACATCAACGATCAGGTCGGGCTTCAGGTGGCGGTTGAAATCGCGCCAGAAGACGAGATTGTCGGACACCTTGCCGCGCAAGGGCTCCTCCACGACCTTTTTCCGCGCGCAGGGATCGCCGGCATCGATATAGATCCAGTGGTCGCTGCCATGAAGTTTCGCCCGCTCCGGCCTGAGGGTTCCGTAGCGGATGAGCGTAAGTGGCTTGAGGTAAGCGCGTTTGAAGGCTTTCTCCAAGCGCTTGTAGGGGCTGACTTTCATGGGGCGGCGCGGGGCCAGCATGAAGGGCGGGCGCGGACGGGGCAAGCGGCGATAGAGGCAGGAAAAACGAAGGCCGGCCCCCCGGACCGGCGTAATGTCACCCGCATGAACCGCCGACGCTCGCTTTCCCTCGCCCTCTGCAGCCTTGCCGCCGCCACCGGATGCCGTCGTGAGGAAGCGCCCACGCGGGCCACCCCCGAACCTGCTTCCCCGCCCCGCGCGGACCTCGAAGGCAGCGCCCTGACCCCGGCAACCATCGACCCCTCCCTCGAAATCCGCACCATCGCCGGCCTCCGGCCCTTCCGCCCCTCCGGCTTTGTCGTCCGCCGTGAAGATCGCGAAGGAAAAATCCTGATTCACAACTACGGCCATGGCGGCGGCGGGATCACGCTTTCCTGGGGCAGCGCGAATCTCGCCGCGAATCTCGTCCCCTCCCTCTCCGGCCTCTCCTGCGCCGTGATCGGCGGCGGGGTGATCGGCCTGAGCACGGCAAGAATGCTCCAGCTCCGCGGGGCAAAGGTCACGCTCTACACCGAGCATCTCCCGCCGGACACCACCTCGAACGTCGCAGGCGGCCACTGGTGGCCGGTCTCGGTATTCGACTCCAACAGGCGCACGCCGGAGTTCGCGGCGCAGTTCATCGACGCGGCGCGCTTTTCCTTTCGCTACTTCCAACGGCTCGTCGGCCCGCGCTGGGGCGTGCGCTGGGTGCCGAGCTACTACCTCAGCGAAGACGAACCGGAGAACGGCTGGATGGCCGGACCCGGCGGAGTACTGCACGATACCCAGATCGGCTTCCGCGACTTCGGCCCCGGCGAACACCTGTTCCCTGCTGCCTATGCACGGCGCTTCCACACCATGCTCATCGACCCCTCGACCTATCTCGAGACCCTCCTGAACGACGTCCAGGTCGCGGGCGGCGCGATCATCATCCGGCGCTTCGCCAGCGCCGGGGAAATCCTGCGCGTGCCGGAGCAAGCGGTCTTCAATTGCACCGGCCTCGGCGCACGCGATCTCTTCGCGGATCCCGAGCTCATGCCGGTGCGGGGCCAGCTCAGCATCCTGATGCCCCAGCCCGCCGTGGACTACAACCTGATCAGCGGACGCTACTACATGTTCCCCCGCGCGGACGGGATCGTGCTCGGCGGCACCTTCGATCGCGGCCAATCCGATACCACGCCGGACGACCTCGTGAGGCGGCGGATGATCGAAGGGCAACGGAAGATGTTCGAGGCGATGCGGGGGAGGCAAGCGGAACATCTTGCCGCCATCCGCTGACGGACAGCGCTCAATTCTCCTCGAGTTCGACCCGGAAGAAGCGCAGCGAATCCAGGATCGGCGTTGTGATTTCGACCAAGCCGCCTGCAGCGGGCAGGCCTTGGTTGCCGGGGATGTCCCATGGTGTCCAGTGGCCGAGATCCGCGGATGTCTCGATACGGTAGGAGCGGTTCACCGGCACGTTGAAGCTGAGCGTGAATTGCCCGCCGTTCTGCGACACCAGCGGCCTGAAGCTGCTGCTCCCCGAATTCGGATCGGTCCCCGCGAGAAACTCCTCCTGGTTGGTCGCGCCATCGCCATCGGCGTCGCTTTCGGGAGTACCGGCGGGATCGTTGTCCGGCTCGAAGTTCGAAATACGCCAGGCATCGTAGGTCACCCGGTCATCAAGCTCCCCGTTGATCCAGGTGGTGAGGAGCTGGACGTTCGCCGCGTCGATCACATTGCTCGCGAGCGGCGGCATGCGGGTGAAACCGTTGGTGACCGCCATCCGGTTGAGCACGATCGAATGAGTCGGATCGCCCGGCACCACCAGCTTGTTTGCTTCATTTCCTCCGTTGTTCGCGGCCTGGCCGTTCACCAGGCCCGTTTCGGCGAGCGTGAGTTCGGCGCGACCGTCCCATGACGCGATGGCCGTGCCACCCGCCTTGTGGCAATAGGAGCAATTCACCGCGAGGTAGGAGCGCACCCGCGCCTCCACCGAATAGGCATTCTCGTCCGGCCGCAGGTGACGCGGGAGCAGGTTCGGCGAACCGGGGCTGTTGGAAAGATAGCCCGCCTGTTGGAGCACCGTCAGTTGATTGCCGCTATAGCCCGGAATGCCGTTGTCGAAATTGAGCTGGCGCGTGTTGAAGGACAGCGCGTGGCCGGCTTGCGGCGTGTGGCAGGTCATGCACTCGGCACGGCTCGGGATACGCCATGTCTGCGGAACCTCAGTGCCCCCGTCCGTAACCTCGAGCGTGAAGTTCTCGCCGCCATCCGCCGCGAGGAAAGCCTCTGTGCCCGCGTCGTTCCAGCGGTAGCTTACGCCATAGGCCCCGGTCGGATTCTTCACGATCAGGCGGGTTTCGATCCGCTTCTTGCTCGCGGGCACCCCGCGCTGCATCTCCACGTCGAAGTGTTTCACCCAGATCGTGCCGCTCGGCAGGGTCCACAGCCCCTCCTCGGACCAGGTGAACTGCGAAGTGCCATCCGGCACCACGAACCAGCGGTTCTTGATCGCATGGTCGCTCCAGAACGGGAGGTTCACCGAGTAAGGAACCATGCCCGGCGACGGCGCGAGGTCGGTCAGATCCGCGAAGACTCCGGTCGCGGAAAGCGTCTCGGGGAAGTTCTGGCTCGGCGTCGTGGCAGCCAACCGGAGAATGCGGGCCCCATTCTCGTCCGCGAGGAGAATGTCCCCGTTCGACGGATCATAGCCGAAGCCGGCGATGCCGCCCTCTCCCGCGATGCGCTGGACGTTACTGCCGTTCAGATCCATCGCCCAGATATTGCCCGAACCGTAATCGCCGAAGATGTATTTGCCCGTGAGCGAAGGGATATTCGCCCCGCGATAGACGCGCCCGCCGGTTACCGAGTTACCCTGGAAGGTGCCGCCGCCCCGGTCATAGTTGTAGATCGGCTCCTCGTGGTAGAGTGTGTCGAAGTTTGCCGGCATCGTCGGATTGGTGGTGCGCGGGCCGGTCAACAGCGCCTCGCGGTAAACCCAGCCGTAGTTCCCACCGCGGATGATCACATCGATCTCCTCGCGCGCGTTCTGGCCCACATCGCCACACCACAAGACACCGGTGGCTGGATCAAAGGAGATACGCCAGGGATTCCGCAAGCCGGTGGCCCAGAACTCCCGGCGAACCGTACCACTGACCGCGGAGCCGTTGTAGAGCCCGTTCCAATCGCCGCCGTTGGCAGGCAGGACAAAGGGATTGGTCTTCGGGATCGAGAAGCGCGCGATCCCGGCGTCGAGAGGAATCGAAGCGTGCGCGGTCGG
>CAMLOZ010000040.1 GCA_946481625.1 uncultured Haloferula sp.
ATCGTCATCGGCCAAGGCTGTGAATTCGACTATTCCGGGGTCCAGGCCTGCAAGGCGCTCCGCGAAGAGGGCTACGAGGTGGTGCTCGTGAACTCGAATCCGGCCACGATCATGACCGATCCGGAGTTCGCCCACCGGACCTACATCGAGCCGATCACGCCGGAGGTGGTGGAGAAGATCATCGCCCGCGAGAAACCGGACGCGCTCCTGCCGACCCTGGGCGGCCAGACGGCCCTCAACACCTCCATGTCGCTTTTCAAGAGCGGGACCTTGGACAAGTACGGCGTGAAGATGATCGGCGCGAATGCCGACGCCATCGACAAGGGCGAGGACCGCCAGCGCTTCAAGGACGCGATGCTCAAGATCGGCCTGGACCTGCCGCAGTCCGGCACGGCCCACACGATGGAAGAGGCCCGCGTCGTCGCGGAGGAAATTTCCCAGATCACCGGCAAGAATTTCCCGCTCATCATTCGCCCGGCCTTCACCCTCGGCGGCCAGGGCGGCGGCATCGCCTACAACCGCGAGGAGTTCGAGGAGATCGTCTTCCGCGGTCTCGACCTGTCCCCGGTTTCCGAAGTGCTGATCGAGGAGTCCCTTCTCGGCTGGAAGGAATACGAGATGGAGGTGATGCGCGACCGCGCCGACAACTGCGTGGTCATCTGCTCGATCGAGAACATCGACCCGATGGGTGTCCATACCGGCGACTCGATCACCGTCGCGCCGATCCAGACGCTCACCGACCGCGAGTACCAGATCATGCGCGATGCCTCCTTCGCCGTGATCCGCGAGATCGGCGTGGAGACCGGCGGCTCGAACATCCAGTTCGCCATCGACCCGAAGACCGGGCGCATGATCGTGATCGAGATGAACCCGCGGGTATCGCGGTCCTCCGCGCTGGCCTCGAAGGCCACCGGCTTCCCGATCGCGAAGATCGCGGCGAAGCTCGCCGTCGGCTACACGCTGGGGGAACTGCCGAACGACATCACCCGTGAGACCCCGGCTTCCTTCGAGCCGACGATCGACTACGTGGTGACCAAGGTGCCCCGCTTCACCTTCGAGAAATTCCCGACCGCCAATCAGGTCCTGACCACCTCGATGAAGTCGGTGGGCGAGGCGATGTCGATCGGCCGCACCTTCAAGGAGTCGATGCAGAAGGCGCTGCGCTCGCTGGAGACCGGCCGCTGGGGCTTCGGCTTCGACAAGAAGGACATGCACGGCGCGACGCGCGATGAGATCGAGCGCAAGCTCGCGGTGCCGAATGCCGAACGGATCTTCTGGCTGCAGACCGCCTTCATGAACGGCTGGACCATCGATGAAGTCTTCGAGGCCACCTCCATCGATCCCTGGTTCCTCCATCACCTCAAGGAGATCGCCGACGAAGGCAGGAACCTCGCCACGCTGGATCTCAAGGACGCCAAGCGTCTCGGCTTCTCCGACCGCCAGATCGCGATGGCCCGCGCCCACTCGCCCGCCATCCACGATGCCTCGATCCACGGTGAAAAGGATATGGGCCCGCTCGCCGAAGCCCGCGCCGAGCCCGAGGGTGCCGTGGCCGATGTTCCGACCGAGGACACCATCCGAGCCGAACGCAAGGCCCGCGGGATCATCCCGACCTACCGCCTTGTCGACACCTGCGCGGCGGAGTTCGAAGCCTACACGCCTTACTTCTATTCGACCTACGGCGACGAGAACGAGGCCCGCGAGTCGGACAAGAAGAAGATCATCATCCTCGGAGGCGGTCCGAACCGCATCGGCCAGGGAATCGAGTTCGACTACTGCTGCGTCCACGCCGCCTTCGCGCTGAAGGAACTCGGCTACGAGACGATCATGGTGAACTCGAATCCGGAAACGGTTTCGACCGACTACGATACCTCGGACAAGCTCTTCTTCGAGCCGCTCACCCTGGAAGACGTTCTCAACATCTGCGACCAGGAGCAGCCGCACGGCGTGATCGTCCAGTTCGGCGGCCAGACCCCGCTGAATCTCGCCGCCGATCTCAAGCGCCACGGCGTGCCGATCATCGGCACCTCGCCGGAGAGCATCGAGCTGGCGGAAGACCGCAAGCACTTCTCCGCGCTGCTCGACAAGATCGGTCTCAAGCAAGCGGAAGCCGGCACCGCCGTCTCGGAAGACGAAGCGGCCGCCATCGCCAATCGCATCGGCTACCCGGTACTGGTCCGTCCGTCCTTCGTGCTCGGCGGTCGCGCGATGATGATCGTTTACGAAGAGCCCGAGCTCCGCCGCTACATGCGCGAGGCCGTGGATGTCTCGCCGGACCGCCCGGTCCTCGTGGATCGTTTCCTCGAAGGAGCGACCGAGGTGGACGTCGATTGCATCTCGGATGGTACGGTGTCCGTCGTAGGAGCGATCATGCAGCACATCGAGCAGGCCGGCATCCACTCCGGCGACTCCGCCTGCGTGATCCCCGCCTACTCGCTCTCCGATGCGATCAAGGCCGAGATCACCCGCGCCGCGAAGGAACTCGCCCGCGAACTGCAGGTGAAGGGCTTGATGAACATCCAGTTCGCGGTGAAGGACGAGCAGCTCTACGTGATCGAGGTGAACCCGCGCGCCTCCCGCACCGTGCCCTTCGTCTCGAAGGCCACCGGCGTGCCGCTCGCGAAGTACGCCGCGCAGATCATGGTCGGAAAGACCCTGCCGGAGCTCGGCTTCACCGAGACCGTGATCCCTCCGCATTTCTCCGTGAAGGAAGCCGTCTTCCCTTGGAACCGCTTCCCCGGCATCGACATCGTCCTCGGCCCGGAAATGCGCTCGACCGGCGAGGTCATGGGCATCGATCCCGACTGGGGCATGGCCTATGCGAAGAGCCAGACCAGCGCCTTCAACCCGCTGCCAACGAGCGGCAACGTCTTCCTCTCGGTCTCCGACCGCGACAAGCCCGCGGCCATGGCGGTGGCCCGCGAACTTGTCGAGCTGGGTTTCCAGATCTACGCGACCGGGGGCACCTGCGACCGCCTCCAGGCGGAAAACATTCCCTGCCACCGGCTCTACAAGCTCAACGAAGGCCGCCGCCCGCACGTCATCGACATGATGAAGAACCGGGAGATCCACTTCATCATCAACACCCCGAGCGGCCACGCCGCCCGCGAGGACGAGGTGAAGATCCGCTCCGGTGCCGTCGCGAACAAGGTCAGCCATTGCACCAACCTCGCCGCCGCCGTCGCCTCCGTGAAAGCGATCCGCTCGCTGAGGGAGAAGGAGCTGACAGTGAAGTCGATCCAGGAGTATCACGCTTGACGCGACCCGGGCCGGGATACCTTCGGGCAAGGACTCGCGATTCGTGCTTTGCCTTTCTCCGTCTCCAGTCGAGCCTCTGGAAAACCACGGATGCCCGGAAAGCCATCAGGAGAAAAGAACGCGGCAGCAAGCGGCTGGCTCGGCGATTATTTCCGCAGCCACCAGTACTGGTTCTACGCGCGCGGCACCGCCCTGAATTACTTCCTGCGCCGCCGCATCCGCCCGTCCGGGATCGGTCTCCTGATGGTCATCGTGGTTGCCACCGGAGCCGCGGCCGGCAGTGCGGAACCGCCGGTGTTCCAGACCTTCTCGCTCGCCTGCGGACTGGCGCTTGTCGCGATGGTCTCGGTCCTCTTTCGCCGGGCAAAGGTCGAGGCGGTCCGCGAAATGCCCGCCCATGCCACCGCTGGCCAGGGATTCACCTACCACGTCAGCCTGCGGAACCGGCGGGGGAAGGACCTCAAGCGCTTCGAGTTGATCGAAACCCCCGCCGACCCGCGGCCTTCGGAAGACCTTTTCATCACCAGCCGCGAGCCGGGCGAGGAGAAGCGCAATTTCTACGACCGCTGGCTCGCCTACTACCGCTGGAGTTGGCTCTGCGAAACCCGCCGTCTCTTCGAAGGCGGGAAGAGCACGATGGTCGACCGCGTGAAGGGCAACACCACGGTGAAGGTGCCGGTCTCGATGGTGCCCCGCCGCCGCGGGCTGATCCGCCTGAATGACCTGCGGGTCGCGCTTCCCGATCCGCTCGGCCTCTTCCAGCGCTGCCGCAGGGTGCCCGCGCCCCCGGCAAGCCTTGCCGTGCTGCCGAAGCGCTACCCTTTGCCCCGCTTCGAGCTTCCCGGCAGCGCGCGCTTCCAGCCGGGCGGGGAGGCTACCGCCCGCCATGCCGGGGCCACTGGCGAATTCACCGGCCTGCGCGACTACCAGCCGGGTGATCCGCTCCGGCTCATCCATTGGCCCACCTGGGCGCGCACCGGCAAGCCGGTCGTGAAGGAGCTCGAGGACACCTTCTTCCCGCGCCACGGCCTGATCCTCGATACCTTCCCGGTACCGGGCGATGACGCCCTCTTCGAGGATGCCGTCTCGGTCGCCGCGTCCTTCGTCGTCGCGGTCGATGCCCGTGAATCCCTCATCGACCTGATGTTCATCGCGGGCCACGAGCGGGTGGTGACGGCAGGGCAGGGGATCGCCCGTTCCGAGACCCTGCTTGAAGTCCTTGCAGGCGTCGAAAGCTCGCCGCGGGAAGACTTCGATTCGCTCTCGAAGCTGGTCCAGCGCCATGCCGATGACCTCGCCGGCTGCCTCTGCGTCTTCTCCGGGTGGTCGAAGAGCCGCGCCCGGCTCCTCCAGCGCCTCAACCGTGCCGGCATCGAAACCTCCGCCGTGGTCATTTGCCGCGAGAAACCCGCCGCCATGCCGCGCTGCCACTTCCTCCGCACCGGCGATCTCGCCAACGACCTGATGAAGCTCCCGCGCCAGCTCTGAGCCGGAAGTTCCAAGTGAGAAGTGCCAAGTTCCAAGAAAGAGGAAATTCCAAATCCCAAACTCGAAATTCCAATGAACCCTCTCGGAAAGCAGGCGCGGAGCGGATCCGCCATTTGCCTTTCTTGGAACTTGGCACTTAGAATTTGGAACTTCATCCGCCGATGAGCCGTCTGCCCATCCTCCTGATCACCGCCTCGCTCCTCTTCTGGGGCGGGATCACGGAGCGTTGGTTCGCCGGGATCTCCTGTGCCTTCCTGGTCCAAGCCGCGGCCTGGTCGCGGCTCCGCTGGGACTTCGGCGAGCGGGCCTCTCTGGTCGCCTGGCGTCTGTCGGTGCTCTTCCTGACGATCGGGATCGTCCTTGTGATGATGCAGCCGGGCTCGCGCATCACCATCATGTCGCGGGTCTTCACCTGGCTGCCGGTGGTGCTCATGCCGCTGCTATTCGTGCAGATCTACGGTACCTCTCCCTCGCTCTCGCTGAGCACCTTTTCGATGATGGTGCGGCGGAGGAAAGAACACGCCGAGAAGTACGGCCTGCCCCACCGCGATGTCCGCTTCGGCTTCGACAATGTCTACCTCTGCGCCACGCTGCTCGCTTCCTGCCTTGGAACCCACGCGGATACCCTGTGGTTCTACCCAGGGTTGGTGATCCTCGTGTCTTGGGCGATCGTCGCGAAAGCGGGAAAGGGTTGGCGCGGTGCCGGCATGGCCACCGGCTTCGCGCTGCTGATGGCCGCTGTCACGGGTATCGGCGGGCAGAAGGGGCTCTCCTCGCTCTATCACTACCTCACCATGGGGCGTGGCGGGAGCGCAGGCAGCGGTACGCAGTTGGGCGAGAGAACCACTTCTTTTGGAAATCTAGGGACGATCAAGCAATCCCCCGAAATCTACTGGCGTGTTCTTCCCGAGAAGGGCCCCTTGCCCAAGCTGTTGCGCGTGGCCTCGTACAACCGCTGGGACTCGCCGACATGGCGGGCGATCCTGCCGGAGGGGGCGGGCAGCGAGAATGCAGATTTCATTTCGCCGAACTTCCAGGATGACCCTCTGAAACCCGGGGACGAGCGCGCGGGCTATCACCTCTGCCCCCCGGATCTCGAATCCCCGGAGGCAGCGATCGGTCCGGAGCTTCCCCGCTTCCGTCTTCGTGGAGAGGTTGAGACCTCCGGACAGTTCGGCGTCCTGCCCTTGCCTGCGAATACCGCCAGTCTTCAGGAGTTCCTTGCCGCGGAGTTCGAGCGGAATTCCTTCGGCACCTTCCGCATCGAGCCTTCCCAGCCGATCTGCGACGCCCGCGTCTTGTGGCACGACAGCTTCGCCACCGAGAAGCCGCCTTGGACTTCCATCATCAAGAAGCAGCAACGGCAGGTCGAGATCCGGCCCGATACGGAGGTGCCCGACCGGGAACTGCCGGTCATCCGCAGCATCGCGGAGGAACTGGGTCTCTACGGCGGGACCGTGGAGGAGAAGATCGCCAAGCTCTCCCGCTACTTCTCCAACAACTTCCGCTACACCCGCTACAACGCGATTCCCGGCCAGCTCAATCGTTGGATGGACTGGGATCCCGACGTCCGCAAGTACGTCAAGGAGACGGACCGCCCCACCTATCTCGGCGTCTTCCTCGAACAGACCAAGGCGGGCCATTGCGAGTTCTTCGCCACCGCCGCCGCCCTGCTTCTCCGGGAGGCCGGGGTGCCAACCCGCTACGTCTCCGGGTTCGCCGTGGCCGAGCGGAACCCGAAAACCGGCGAGATGATCATCCGTGGGACCCACGCCCACGCCTGGTGCCGCGCGTGGGACGAGGCGAACCAGCGCTGGCTCGATGTGGATCTTACCCCCGCGGACTGGACCGGACTGGAAACCCAGCGGCCGGCGGCTTTCCAAGGCCTGCGGGACCGCCTCCAACTGCTGAAGGAAGACATGCTGGTGTGGCGCGACAAGCCCGGCCACATGCTCATTATCACGATCGCGATGATCGCTCCCATTGGCATCGGGCTGGCTTTCGTCGGCCGCGGTCTCTGGCGCTCGCGCAAGGTTCTGGAGACCGAGAGAAAATCGAAATTCCGGTCCAATGTGCCCGGGACGCCTCTCTCCCTGCTTGAGAAACCGGCGCGGAAGATCCTGGGTGAGCGGCCTGCCGGAAAGCCGCTCGGCACCTGGCTCATGCCCTTGGCCGGGCGACTGCAGAGGCCCGAATTGCTCTTGGAGGCGCTGAACCTCCATCACCGCCTGCGGTTCGATCCCGGCGAGCAAAACCCTACCCTCATGGCCGAGCTCCAAGCCTTGGTGGCGGAGATCCGGAGCCAGCTTGGCGCCGCACGGGCCCGATAAGCACCCCAGATGGGGAGGCGCTACAAAAATTGTTTTTTAGCCCTGAACCGGCATAAAATGGACATCTATTGCCGATTTGTCTGACAGGCAATAAAACTCAAATCTTGAAATAAAAAATGACAAAAGCCATCGTTGCGTTTGTCTGTAAACCATAGATCGCATTTCATTACATGGATCACGATATTTAGTGATCAAAAGTGGAAGAGGTCGAGGGCTTGCGGACATAGACGCCAAAAATCCCCATGAGACCTCGAACTCCCGCCTCCTCACGGCATCGGAGCATCCCCGGGATGCTGCTTGCCACCCTCGCCACCCCGCTCCTGTTCTCAGCCGCGCGCGCTGATTACCAGTCGGAAATCCTGAGCGAGAACCCGCTCGCCTATTACCGCTTCAGCGACGGAGTGACCACCGACGATGTTCCTCCTCCCGCCGTCAACATCGGCAGTCTGGGAGCGTCCGGAAACGGACCCTTCAGCACCACGGTCGTGAACGACGTGGCGGGTGCGCTGATCGGAAGCGCCGATACCGCGCTGCAAGCCAGCGGTGCCGCCGTCTCGGTTCCTTTCAATGCCGCCCTCAACAACCAAGGCTCCTTCAGTGTCGAGGTCTGGTTGAATCCGGGTTCCATTCCCGATGCGGGCGGCCTCCTCTGCCCGATCTCATCCTGGCTGCAGGATGGCGGCGGAAACCGCGAGGGATGGCTGATCTATCACGGCGATGCCTCCACCGGCTTCAATTTCCGCACGTACAACCGGAACGGGTTGGCGGTTGCGGCCAGCATCAGCTCGGGGGCGGGGGTGACTGCAGGGCAATGGCACCATGTGGTTGCCACGTGGGACGACACCGCCGCCATCGCGAAGATCTACGTGGACGGGGTCCTGAAAGCCACCAGCCCGACCATTGCGCCCGGTGGCGGCAATTCCCGCCCCTACGATGCGAACACCACGAATCCCTTCACCATGGGAGCGCGGTCCGACGGCGGCTTCGGGTGGACGGGAAAACTCGACGAGCCCGCATACTACAACACGGTGCTCACCGACGCGCAGATCCTCGCTCACTACAACAACGGGATCAGCCCGGCTCCTTCCCCGGGCTACAACACGCTCGTGCTCGGGAATTCCCCGGTGGGCTACTGGAGACTCAACGAGGACGTTTTCATTCCGCGCACGCCGCCGACCGCGGACAATCTCGGCACGCTGGGTAACGGTGCCGACGGCGGCTACATGGCAGGGGCGAAGAACTCCTCCTCAGGGCCGTCGCCCGCCTCGGGCTTCGGAGGCTTCGGGGCAAACAACTCCTGCCTGACCTTGCCGGATGCCAATGGCTTCGTGACCGCCAACCAGCCGCTGCTCAACGGTCGCACCGCCTTCACGGTGATGGGCTGGATCAAGCGCGGCACCAACCACACGACCCGCGGCGGCTACTTCGGCCAGAACGACCTGCTGGAATTCGGCGATGCCGGGAACGACGTCAACGTGGAAGCATGGGTCAACGCGGCCGGAGGCAACATCGTGCAACCCCACGGCATGGTGGATGACCAATGGACCTTCATCTGCCTTACCGGCGACGGGACCAGCAATCGGCTCTTCGTCAATGGCACCCAAGTGGGGGAGCTGAATCTCGGAGTGGCGGATTACGGAAGCTCCGCCTTCAACTTCAACATCGGCGGCGGCGGCATCTTCGGCACCGCCGGCGACTACTTCCGCGGCGAGATCGACGAGGTCGCGATCTTCGCGCATGCCGTAACGCCGGGCCGGGTCCAGCAACTCTACGCCGCCGCGCTAAGCAATGCAGGCCCCGGCCTGGTCGAGGCGTTCCCCACGGTGACGCCGCCGGGGGCCATCGTCGAAGGCAGCTCCTACACCCTGGCCATCGACGCCACGGGTTCGCCGCCTTTCACCTACCAGTGGAAACTCAATGGCACCGACATTCCCGGAGCCACGGCAACCACCTATACGGTGACCTCGGCAGAGGCGAACACCCCGCCTTCGGCTCCATTTTCCTATTCGGTCGTCGTCAGCAACGGTCTCGGCACCGTCAGCAGCGAGGCGACGGACGTGTACGTCACACCCACCCTCAAGTGGACCGGCACCGATCCGACCAATCCCGGCGATTGGGACATCGGCGTCTCGCAAAACTGGAAAACCTTCACCGGTGGCACGGCCTCGCTCTACGCGGATGAATATGCCGTGATTTTCGATGATACCGCCACCCTCAAGACCGTCGAGGTCACGCAAGATGTCACGCCCGCGGCGGTGACGTTCGACAACGACACCGATTTCACGATCACCGGAGCCGATTGGCTGATTGGAGGCCTCGAGGATTCCGTCTTTTCGAAGAGCGGCACCGGCACGGTGGAGATCGGGAACTACGGCCTGTCCGTTGACAGCGTGGTGGTCAACGAAGGCGTCCTCCGTGTAGGCAACGGCACCTCCGGGACCTTGTCGCCGATCACCGCCGTGAACATCGCGGGCGGACAACTGCAGATCAACCAGGCTCCGGGAACCCTCTACGAAAGCCCCACCGCGATGGGAGTCGGCACGAGCCTGTCGGTCACCGGTAGCGGCGACCTCGAGATCACCGGCGCCATCACCGGTGCCCAAGTCAACGAGGTGTTTTCCCGCACCGGCACCGTCGTCGTCCGCACTGCCAACTCCGCCGGCAAGACCGTCGCGATCAATGCCGGTACCGTCGTTTTCGACGGCAGCCAGGTTAGCAACCGCTTGGCATACAACGCGGCCGTCACGGTGAACGCGGGCGCGACGATGGAAGTCCGCGGCGTCAATGCCATCCCGGGAGGCCCGGTGAACTCCGTCGATGTGACGCTGAACTCGGCGACGCTCGGCATCGTCTCCGGGGAAAGCCCGGGAACCGGCCCCAACGGGGAAAGCCATGCCCACCTCCGGCATCTGACGTTGAACGGAAGCCAGATCACCCTGAGCTATTCCGGCGGTGGCGGCGCTTACAACGCGGAGAGCTTCCAACTCAACGGGAATATCACCGTGGGCGGATCGGCCGCCTCGACCATCGGCAACGGCGTCGGCGCGACCCCGGGCAATTCGGGTCTCGCATTGCTGGCGACGAATCCTTCCCCGGTGGCACCCGCGGTTCACACCTTCAACGTGGCCGACGTGGTGGCCGGCATCGCTCCGGATCTCATCATCGCCACCGAGTTGGAAAACACCGATGCCGCAGCACCGGAGTCGGTTGCCAGTTCGATCCTGAAGACCGGTGCCGGCACGCTCCGCCTCGCGGACAGCATCAAC
Source organism: uncultured Haloferula sp. (assembly GCA_946481625.1). Next base: position 10,343 of record CAMLOZ010000040.1, read on the forward strand.
CACGGCTATGTCGGGACACTGAATGTCGCGGCGGGCACGCTGGAGGCGACCGGTTCGCTCACCGGCCCGCTTATCCTGGGTTCGGGCACGACCTTCCGCCCGGGCAGCTCCGCGGGAACATTCACCGCCGGTGCCACCACCCTCGCGGGCACCTATCAATGCGAAATCGATGGCGCGATTTCGGACAAGCTCGTGGTGAACGGCGACCTCACCTTGCAGGCTGGATCACAGATCGCCTTCACGGTCCTCGGCGGCGGTGCCACGGCCCCGTTCTATGAAGTCTGCAAGTGCTCGGGCAATCTGGTCGGTGCGTTGCCCGGTGTGATCGGTATGCCCGCGGGCTACACCCTGACCTCGATCTCGAATTCCTCGATCCTGCTCGTGAAGAATGGTGTCGCCTTCTCGACCTCCATTTCCGGTCTCGCGACCACGCCCGGCGGCACCGAGGATTTCAGCGGCGGCGGCGGCGGTTTCTCGATCGGCACGGCGGTCTCCCCGGAAACCGACTGGACCTACACGACCGGCTCGTGGCGGAGCAACGGCCAAGCCAACGGCTTCGGTGCCGACAACACCTCCAATCTCGCCAGCCCGGTTTACATCGTCACCGAGCCGGGCCCGGTGACGCTGACCTTCTCCCACCGCCATAGCTTCGAGCAGGGATTCTACGACGGCGGGGCGGTGGATGTGAGCGTGAATGGCGGCACCTTCGCCCGTGTCCCGCTCGGCTCCTTCAGCCAGAACGGATACAACGGCACGGTATTGGCGGACTCCGGAACGACCCTGGAAGGGCAGCAGGCCTTCGTGGAAAACTCCGCGGGTCATCCGTCCTTCATCACCAGCGTCTGCTCCTTGGGCAGTCTCAGCGCGGGAGACCGCGTGCAACTCCGCTTCGTCTCCTCCTCCGACAACAACACCTCGGGCAACCTGACGCCCCAAGGTTGGGAGATCGACTCGGTCACCGTTTCAGGATCGCGCGCGAACCTGATGACCTTGGCTTGGCCCGTCGGCAAAATGGAGTATTCGGATAACCTGCAGCCCCCGTGGACCGAAGTCAACGGCACCAGCCCGCTGGTGATCGACGGCTATGCGATTCCGCGGCGCTTCTTCCGGATCAAACCCTGATGGCCCTTGAATGAAAGGACCGACGGACGGGTGGCGACACCCGTCCGTTTTTCTTGTCGGGGGAGGGGCCCTATTTCTTGATCTCCTGACCTTGGCCCACGCCTTTCACTTCCAGCGGGGAAGCCGTCGGTCCCGGCTTGTGCGGGCCGTAGATCTCGATCACCGTCGCGGGTTGCGCGGCCGCTGCGTCGTTGCGGATCGCTTGAAAAAGGAGGTTGTAGTTGTGGCGCACCGCCGCCGGGAAGTTCACCCGGCCCGGCTCCACCACCTTCTCGCGCAGCAGCTTCGAGGAAAGGTCCGCCGTGAGATCGGCCCCCACCTTGACCGCTCCGCCAACGACCGGCGTGCCGCTGGCCACCGTGCCGCCGGTGCGGATCACCT
>CAMLOZ010000041.1 GCA_946481625.1 uncultured Haloferula sp.
TCAAACGGGTGTGCGTGCCGGGGCGGAAGGCGCGGCCAGAGGGGCATCTGGGGATACGAAGGCTACCCGCCGTGCCCGAAAAAACTTCCAAGGATTTCCCGGCTGCCGTGTCTTGATTGATGAAAGCCATGAGACCGCGTTCCCACCCGCATGGACCTCGCCGCCGCACCAGCCGTGCTTGAAGCGCCGCAGGTGCTACCTTCCGCCACGATGCCTCCCGAGGACAAACCGAGCCTCAGGCAGGTATTCGAGGCGGAGGAAAGCCCCCTGCTGCGCTTCGCCCACGGCCTGACCGGCCGCAGGGAGACCGCGGAAGACCTCGTCCAGGAGGCCTTCCTGAGGCTCCATGCCCACTGGGACGAGGTCATGCACCCCAAGGCCTGGCTCTACCGCTCGGTCCGGAACCTCGCCCTGAACCACCTGCGCGACCACAAGCGGGAATCGGGGGAGGAGGCACCGGAGGCGGCGGACGAGACCCGCGGCCCCGACGGGCATCTGGCCCGGCTCGAGGCGGCGGGCGCAGTCCGCCTCCTGCTCGCCGAAATGAAGGAAGAAGACCGAGAACTCATCCGACTGAAGTACCACCAGGATTTGAAATACGAGCAGATCAGCAAGCGCACCGGGCTCTCGGTGGGGAACGTGGGCTACAAGCTGCACCACCTGTTGAAGGGCTTGGGGGACAGCTTGAGGAAGTTAGGGATCGAAAGACCGGAGTGAGCGTGGAGGTGAATCCGAGATAAGTTCCAAGTTTTAAGTTCCAAGATCCAAGAAAGACCGAAACAGCCATGAATGATTCTTCAAACTCCTTGCCGCCTTCCGGCGATGACGCGCTGGAAGCGCGTATCGTGGCGTGGGTGCTCGGGGAGGCCTCGCCCTTCGAGGCCGCGGAGCTGGAGAAGCTCTGTGCGGAGGATCCCAAGCTGCGGGAATTCGAGCGGCGGATGCGGCACCTGAACGGGATCCTGGCGGCGGATGCCAAGCCGGTGGCGGGGCTGGAGTGGAAGCTCCCGGCAGGGAAGCGTGAAAAAGTGACGGATTTGTTAGGGGTGGCGTCGGAGGCACCGGCGGAAGGGAAGGTGAACCGTTACTTCGCGCGGCGGATACTGCTCGCGGCGGCGGCCTGCGTGGCGATCTCGCTGGTATCGTATCCGCTCTTCAGCGGCGGGGTGATCAAGATGCGGAAATCGGTGGCGTCCGAAAGCGCGAAGACGGTGGATTTCCTGCCGTCTTCCGGCGGAGGTGGCGAGCCCGCGGGCTCCCTCGAACTCGGAGATGCAGTCGCAGATCGGACGGGGCGGGTGTCAGGGATGCGAGAGGATAGGGCGGGCTTGCCGGAAGATCGGGCCGAACGTGCGAGCCGACGGATGGTGGCACCTCCGGGTCAGATCAAGTCCCGGGAGACGGCACCGGCGGAAGAGTTAAAGGTTTCCGATGCGGAGGTCGGGCTTGCACTCAACGAGCCGACGGCTCCGGCCGCGCCTGCGGCGACGGCGATGCCCGCGGAGCCCGCGAAAGAGATTGCGGAGCTCGCGGACGGGGCAGGGAAGAAGTTGGGAGTGGACGACAAGCCTTCGGACCCGGCCGACCTCTATTACCGAGGGTGGTTGGAAAGCCGGGAGGGAGAACGGCTCAAGGAGCAGGGCAATGTGGCGGAAGCGCAGAAGAAACTGGCCGATGCGCGCGACAAATTCGAGCGGGTGCAACAGCGGCATCCGGGGTGGAAGGAGGACATGGTCGGGGGACGGCTTGCGAATACGGAGGAGCAGCTCGCGCAGATCGCGGAGGCGATGCCGGAATCGGAAAGCAGGTCGGAGCTTGCGACCGTTGCGGGAGCGAAGTCCGATGGTGTCCACGGGCTTGACCTGAAGGCCCGGGAGGTGCCTTTGCTTGCAAAGCCGATGGCGGGGTTGCCGCCTTCCCGGACAACCGCGGGTGGAGTAGAGGGGGCCTTCCCCGGAATGAAGACGGAAGGCTCGGGAGGGAGCGGCGTTGTGACCGGCGGTGCCCGCAGCGGAGAAGCACAGGTCAATCGCAACGACATCGATGCAGCGATTTCTCCCGCCGGAGGGTTGGCGGGTGTGGAGTTCCAAGCCGGGCAGGAAGCCGCCGGGAGACCGGGTCACACCAGCTTGCTCTCGGATGCGGCACAAGGAGGCTCGAAGGTGAACCTTGCGCTCGACTTTTCCGGGCCGCTGGCAAAGGAGCCGGCATTGATGTTAGGGCCTGAGGATGTCTTGGCCCATCGCTTCAGCAGACAAGAGATCGTGCCGCGGAAGCCGGGCGAGATGCCGATCCAAGATGCCGGAGCGGCGGAGGGTTACACGATGCGGGTCCCTGGCTCGAGCCTTGCATGGTCGGATGCGGACACGCCGACTGGGAACGGCGACCGGATGACGTGGAACGTGAACGATGCCTTGAACGCCGGAGGAGTCGACCGGTCCGCAGTTGCCGCGGCGGAGAAGTTCTTCTTCGGAAGCGCGAGTGCCGCTTCGGGGTTTGCCGGAGAATCCCGCGGGCTCGATCAACCGCGGCAGCTTGTGCTGGGGGGGGAACTCCATTACAAAGATCCAGCATCGGAACTCCCGCAGCTCCAGTCGGGAGAGCAACCCGTTCCGGCCACCCCCGCCACGGGGATGGATCTGGAGCGCGACAAGGTGGTCGCCGAGGCTGTCGATCAGGTCCGTCGCAGCCTCCACCTCGCGGAAGGTGCCTACAATCTCGGCAAGTATGACGATGCGGCGAAGGCCTATGAGGATGTGATCCGGGTCGATCCGTCTAACAAAGCGGCGCGACGGGGGATGGAACAAGTGGCCCAAGCGAAGACGGACTACTACCGCGCGGCCTATGACCAAACGCGGGCGGAGTTGCTTGCGGAGGTGGACAAGGCTTGGGAATTGCAGGTGCCGCCGGTAGCCGCGACCCAGCCTGCCGCAGAGGCGAAGGGGACCACGAGCTTGAGCGGCCTTGCCCAAAAGGAAGTGGCGAGACGCGAGGCTACGGTGGCGGAAGCGGACCGCTTCGTGGAGGAAGGCCGGAGAGCGTGGGAGTCCGGCGATCTTGAGAAGGCTTATAAGATGCAGTTGGAGGGTCTGGGCAGGTTGCCGGAGGCCCCGGTCGTGGATGCGCGGCGTGTGGAGGTGAAGAGATCCTTGAGCGAGATCGCTACGGGGCTTGCGGTGGATGCGAAGGCAAAGGGTAACAAGGACGCGGCGAAGGAGTGGGCGGGGAAGGCGCTGCAATGGAACCCGCAGCGGAAGGAGGCGAAGGAGATTCTCGATCTCGGAGGCGGTGATGAAACCAGCGCGGTGGCCGAGCCGTTCTCGACCTTCTCGCTCCATGTAAGCAATGCATCCTTCAAGCTCGCGAAGGCGGCGCTGGATCGCGGCGAGCAACCCGATCCCGCAGGCATCCGGCCGGAGGAATTCTACAATGCCTTCGACTACGGGGATCCCGCGCCGGCGCAGGGCGAGCCGGTGGTGTGCGTGACGGAACAGTCGGCGCATCCGATCCTGCCGCAGCGGAATCTGGTCAGGATCGGCGTGCGCACGGCCGCGGCAGGCCGCGGGGGATCGACGCCGCTGAACCTGACGCTGCTGTTAGATAGCTCGGGCTCGATGGAGCGCGAGGACCGGCAGGCGGCGATGCTGCGGGCGGTGGAGCAACTTTCCAAGCTGCTCAAGGAGGGTGATACAATCACGGTGGCGGGCTTCGCACGGCAGCCGCGCTTGCTGGCGGACCGCTTGCCGGGGGCACGGGCGCGGGAGTTGAACACGATCATCGCGCAGACGCCGTCGGAGGGCGGGACGAATCTGGAAGAGGGCTTGAAGCTGGCGGAGGAGTTGGCGAAGCGGCAGTTCAACGGGGCGGCGCAGAACCGGATCGTGCTTTTCACCGATGGTGCGGCGAACCTGGGCGACGCGCAGCCGGAGTCGCTACAGGCGCGGGTGGAGCAATTGCGGCAGCAGGGGATTGCCTTCGATGCCGCGGGATTCGGGGCGGCCGGTTTGAATGACCGCTTGCTCGAACGGCTGACGCGCAACGGCAACGGCCGCTACTATGTGGTGGATCGCGCCGAGGATGCGGGCGAGGGCTTCGCGAAGCAGCTTGCCGGTGCCTTTCGGCCGGCGGCGGAGAACGTGAAGGTACAGGTGCGCTTCAATCCGGCGCGGGTGGCGCGCTACAAGCTGATCGGCTTCGAGGAGCACCGCCTGGCGAAGGAGGATTTCAAGAACGATGCGGTGGATGCCGCGGAGATGGCGGCGGAGGAAGCGGGCAACGCGCTCTATCAGATCCAGCCGATCCCGGGCGGGGAAGGGGAGATCGGCGAGGTGAGCGTGCGCTTCCGCGATGTGGCGAGCGGGCAGATGGTGGAGCGGACATGGACGATTCCCTACGAGGCGCAGGCACCGGCATTTGACCGGGCGGCCCCGTCGATGCAACTCGCGGGGCTGGCGATGTTTGCTGCGGAGAAGCTGAGGAAGGCCCCGATGGCGGAGGCGATCGATTTCGGCCAACTCGGGAAGGCCCTGGCACCGGTGAAGGCGAGATATGCGGGGAGCGCGGCGGTGGGAGAATTGGGGGGGATGATCGAGAAGCTCAAGTAGCGCGGCGTTGAAAGCCGCCGGCGGGCGTGCAGCAGTTCGTGGAGAAGTGCTGCCTTGCTCGCGACAATAAGGGAATTTTCCAAGAAATGGTGGCGTTGCGGGTCATCCATTTGTTCGCGAGGCACTCGTTGAATCCGGCGGGTGCCCGAGCGGGCCGATCTGCGTTGTTCGTTACGCTCCCTTCCGCGGCTTTCAAAGCCGCGCTACTTCCCCTCTCACAATTTACCCGCCCTTTACCAAGTTCCGGACATCGATCTGCGATCTTCCTCGAACCTTCACCCGCACTCGCCATGTATCTCGTCCTTGTCCGCTTCTTCCGCCGCTTGCCCGACAGTGCCGCCGACTTTGCCTGGCTCGCGGGCTTCCTTCTTCTTTTCACGTGCTTGGCGACGGCGCAGGAGAATGACGATGCCGTGGTGCTGGTGCCGGTATCGAAGGTCGCCGCGAAGCCGGCTCCGCTGTTCTTCTCCGCGGAGACGACTTCGGTGGTGAACGTTTTCTCCAACAAGAGCGAGCATGTCATCACCGCGAAATTGAAAGCACATCAGGGTCGCCCCGAGACGCTTTCCATCGGCCTCAACGGGGAGGGCGAGATCACCGGTGTGACGGGCGAGGGCCTGGCGTCCTGGACCGTCCGCCAGGAATCCGACGGGCGGCGCTTCCTTGATCTGAAGCCGGCGCTTCCTGCGGTGGGTTCGCCGGATCCGGTGCCGGTGGAGTTCACGTTCACGATCATCGCCTCGCACGAGATCCCGGCGGAGAAAGCGGGCCAGCCTTTCGCGCTGCTGCATCCCTCCGCGGGAGCGGCGGTCGGGTTCGCCTCGACCGTCGAGATCCGCAACGATGGCGATGCCCTTGCACGGGTGATCGAGGCGAGCGGTCTCCAGCCCTTGCAGGGCATGCCCGACCGATTCTTCACCGGGAGCGGGACGCTGCGGGTGGTGATCGGATTGAAGAGCTCGGCGGCACGTCCGGTCGAACTCGCGACCGTCTCCTTGGAAGGAAACCCTTCCGCGGACCTGAGCGGAATCTCGTTCGTCCTGCGCGGCGAGGTGAATGTCAGGCATCCCGGCGAGGCGGTGACGTTGTTGGAGAATGCGGCGCTTTCCGGAGCACCCTCGGGAAGAGGCTGGTTCACGCGCCTGAAGAAGCAAGGTGATGGCTTCGTGCACGAATTGGTGGGCGAGGAAGCGGGCAGCTTTCCCATCGAGCTGACCTTCGAGGCTCCGCTGGTGCGGCGGGGCGACTGGCGCGGCGTGGACTTCAAGATGCATGGCGGGGCGGTGGTGCCGGTGCGGATCGCGGGATTGCCGGAGGGTGTGTCCTTCGATCCCTCGCAGCCGGTGGTGCCGGAGCTTCGCAACGGACAATGGACGGGCTTCCTTCCCGCCGCGGGTAGTGCCGCCTTCGCGTGGAAGAGCGGGCGGCAGGAGGGCGAGGGGACGCTCTTCTTCAATAGCACGGAGATCTCGGACACCCGTGTCGGGGCCGGACTCGCGCGACGCTATGCGCATCTCAGTTTTCAGGTGCTGCAGGGCAAGCTCGATGCGATCAAGGTGCGTGTGGACGGTCCCGGCGAGATCCTCGCGGTGAAGGGGGCGCAGGTGCTGGCGTGGAGCGTGAACGAGGAGGCCGGCGTGCGGATGCTCGATGTCCGGCTCAGCCGGCCGATCGAGGTCGAGGGATCGGTCGTGATCGAAGCGCAGGCACCGATCGGGGCGTTCCCTGTGACGCTGGAGCCGATGCGCTTTTCGCCACAGGGGGGGCTGAGCCACCGCGGCTTCCTGCGGATCGCGAACGAGGGCGCGGTGCGCCTGGAGATCGCCGCGGCGCGCGGGCTGATGCAGCTTTCGCCGGCGCAGTTTCCTTGGGCGAAGGAGGGCGATGCCTTCCGCCAAACGTTTGCCTATCGCTTCCCGGCGGCGGATCATGCGTATGAGATCCGCGCCTCGCAGGTGCTGCCGGAGATCTCGCTGAACGAGGTCACGATTCATGATCTGGCCGAGACCGACCGCCGGATTCTGGCCGATCTGGAATTGGATATCCGCGAGGCACCGCTGCGCGAATGGATCGTGGAAGTGCCGGAGGACTTCGCCGTTGCGGGGGTCGAGGGTGCGGGCGTGGCGGACTACTCGCTGGCGAGCGAGGTGAAGGCGGGCCGTCGCGATCTGAAGATCCTGTTCCGCGAGGCGTTGATCGGGCGTCACCTGGTGAGCCTGCGGCTTGAGAAGAACCTCGCCGCGCAAGTCGGGGAATGGGTGCTGCCGGTGCTGGGGCATCCGGGCGCGAAGTCGGCCCGTGGATACCTGGGCGTGGTCGCAGCCGCGGGGTTCCGGGTGGTGCCGGGCGCGACCGAGGGCTTGGCGGAGACGCCGCCGGATTATTTCCCGAAGAAGCAGGCCGGCTTGCAGCAGGCTTTCCGCATTCGCGAGGGCAAGTGGAGCGCGACGATGCGGGTGGAAGCGCTCGGCCAGAGCGTGCAGGCGGATGTCTTCCATCTCTACTCGCTCAAGGAAGGAGCGGTCACGGGCAGCGTGCTGGTGAATTATTTCGTGGTGGGTGCACCGACTTCTCAGTGGCGGATCCGGGTTCCCGAAGCGCTTGGGAACGTGGAGGTCACGGGGCAGAATGTGGGCCGTGATTGGCGGCGCGAGGGCGAGGTGCTGATCATCCCGCTGGCCCGGCCGGTGCTGGGTGCCGGGACGGTGCTGGTGACCTTCGAGCAGCCGATGAGCAACCGCGGCGGCGATCTCTCTCCGGGCGAGGTGAGGCCGCTCGATGTCCAATCGGAGCGCGGGCACGTGCAGGTGGTGAGCCCACTGCAGGTGAACTACGAGGAAACCCGTAGCGAAGGCGCGGTGCTGAAGCTGGATCCCTCCGAACTGCCCGCGGAGTACCGTCTTCTGAGCAGCGCGCCGACGCTGGCCGCATGGCAGTACACGGCGGGCGATATCTCGCTGGGGATGAAGATCGAGTGGTATGAGCGGGGCGAAACGGAATCGCTGGTGGTGGACCGTGCCGAGCTTGCCAGCCGCGTCTCGCGCGATGGCGAGGCGGTGACGGATGCGCGCTTCTTTGTGAAGGCCCGCGGCCTCGGCGTGCTGCGCGCCAAACTGCCCGAACATTCGAAGCTGTGGGAGGCGAAGGTGGACGGGGTGAACGTGACCGCGCGTCTCGATGGCGGCGAAACCTTGATACCGCTGCCCGCGAAGGCGGATCCGAACGATCCCGTGGAGGTGACATTGCGCTACGGCATCGCGGGCGAGAGCGCCTCATCGCCCGTGCTTGCGGCCCCGGTGCTTGCCGCGCCGGTGGTCTATGGCGAGTGGACGGTCAGCGGCGACGAGAACCGCCGCCTGGTGCCGCGTCACGGCGGCTTGCAGCCGGTGCGCCCGGTGCTGACCGAGACCGGAGCCGAGTGGATCCATGCGAGGGCGCGCGTGCCCGTGGCTCTTGTGCTGTTGGCCGCGACACTTGGTGCTTTCCTGATGCGTTTCGCGAGGTTGAAGATCGCCGGCTTGATCTCGCTGGGGATCGCTGCGGTGGGTTGCTTCGCGCTGGCCTTCCGCGCGCTGCACGAACGGCGGGTGAATCTCGGCAGCCTGGAGTTCGCGATGCCGGTCGTACCTGCTTCCGACCCGCTCACGGTCGAGCTGCGGAATGTCGCGCCCTGGGTGGCGATGCTCAACGGTTGGGGGATCTTCTTCATGGTCGCCGGCATTGCGCTGCTTGTGTTCGCCTTCCTGCGCTCGCGCCATGCCGCCTTTGCCCTCCCCGGCGGCTTGGCCCTTCTCGCGCTCGGCGTGCTGGCGCAGCGGATGGGTGCGGTACCGCTGTTCGCGGGCTTTGGTGCGGTGCTGCTGTTGGGCAAGGTGCTGCCGGGGCTCGCGGGTTACCTGCGGCGTCATCCGGTCCCGGCCGCCGCCTTGCTCGTGCTCGCGATGGGTGGGGGCCAACTGCGGGGGGAACAGACCTTGCTGCCTGCACCTGCGGCCGAACCGGCGAGCGCGGCGGAATCGATGTCGCAGACCTGGAGCATCGCGGGTGGACGCTTGAGCGGCGAGATCGTCGTGGAGGGCAGGGGCAAGGCCGACGAGCGGTTCCTGCTCCTCAAACCGCCGGCGGTTCTGACCGCTTTTGAAGGAGCGGGCTGGCGCGTGGTGAAGGCTCCCTACGGTGACCGGGAAGCGTACTATCTGGTGGCGACCGCCGACGGGAAGATGACCGGGAAGGCGACGTTCGAAATGCCCCTGCCCGATCCCCAAGGCGGTTGGCAACTTCCCTCCGGCCCCGCGGCCGTGCAGCGGGTTGTGCTGCGCTGGAACCAGGAAGGTTGGGAATTCGAGTCGCCGCAGGCGGCGAAGGTTGCGGCACTGGACGTGCCGGGCGGCAGCGGTGCGGAACTGGTACTAGGACCCTCGGAGAATACCATGCTCCGCGCCCGTCCAAAACAACGCGACGCCGCGACGGAAGAGACGCAATTCTTCGTGGAAATCTCCGATCTCTATTTGCCCGGTCCCGGCGTGGTGAGCGGGCGGCACATGATCGCGGTGCGGCCCTCGCGCGGCGTGGTGCGGGAGCTTACGGCGGTGATCCCTGCGGGCTTCACGGTCGGCGAGGTAGCGGGCGGTCCTGCGGCGAGCTGGCGCTTCAACCCGGAGAACCGCGAACTGCGGATCGCGATCGAGCCGGCGCAGGATCAGCCGTTCACGGTGTCGATCGCTACCCAGCGCGGCACCGCGGCGCTGCCGGTGGAGCTGGAATTGTCACCGCTGCTGGTGAAGGACGCGGCGGGATCGGTGGGGTTGTTAGGACTCGGGCTCGGCGACGACGCGCAGGCGGAATCCGTGGTGGTGAAGGGCATGAGCGACGTGAACCTCGACGACTTCAGTGCGGCGCTGCTGCCGCGGGATCGCGAAGGGAAGGCGCTCGCGGTGCTGCACCGGGCCTTCCGTCATGCCGGCGGCGAGGCGGGCGTGACGCTGCGGGTGTCGCCCGTGGCCCCGGAGATCCGGGCGACGACGAGCCAGACGCTCTCGCTGGGCGAGGACCGCATGGTGCTGGCAGTGGATCTGAGTGCGGCGATCACGCGGGCCGGGGTCTTCAAATTGGCGCTGGAGATTCCTGCGGGCTTCGAGATCGAGGGCGTGACCGGTCCGGCACTCGCGCATTGGGCGGAGTCGCAGGAAGAAAGGGCGCGCGTGCTCAATCTGCATCTCAACGGCCGCACGCTGGGCGAGCAGGCCTTCGCGATCACGCTGGTAGCGCCATCGCCGGGAGCACGGGCGAACTGGGGCGTACCGCGCGTGCTGTTGCGCGAGGCCTCGCGCCAGACCGGCACGCTCACGGTGGTGCCCGACCGCGGCTTCCAGGTGCGGGCGGTTTCGCGCGGGAATGTCTCGCAACTCGATCCGCGTGAAACCGGCGCGCCACGGCCGGGCACGCTGGCTTTCCGTTTGCTGCAGGCGGATTGGTCGCTGGTGCTGGGCATCGCGAAGCTGGACCCCTGGGTGACGGCGCAGGTCCTGCACGAGGTGACGCTGCGCGAGGGGCAGACGCTCTCGCGCGTGCGTTTGGCCTACAAGATCGAGAACGCGGCGATGAAGGCGCTGCGCGTGCGCATCCCGGGGCTCGATGCAGGCGCTTCCGCGACGGTTCGCGCAAGCGGTCCGGCAGTTGGGGATTTCGTGCCCGTGACAGGGGAGGATGGCCTTTGGGAGATCCGCTTCCAGAGAGGGGTCGCGGGGGAGACGACGGTGGACATCGAGTTCCAGCGGCAAACCTCCGGCGACACGGTGGAGATCGCGCCGCTGGTGCCGGCGGAAGTACGCCAGAATTCGTACTTCGTCGCGATCCGAACCGGCGGGCGGCTCGAGGTCGTCTCGCGGAATGCGCCGCGCGGTTGGCAGCGCAGCGAGTGGGGCGTGGTCCCGGAGTTCCTGCGTGGAAGCGCGCCCGCACCGGCGGAGGTCCTCCGGGTTGCCGAGCCGGAAGGACCGCTGATCGTGACCCTGAAGCGTCACGAGATCGCAGGCGCCTTGAAGCTGCGGGTCGAGCGCGGCACGCTTACCACCCTTGTCTCCGCGGAGGGTGCCGCGCTCACCGCGGTCGATCTGGCGGTGCGCGTGGTGGAAAAGGGAACGCTGAAGCTGACGCTGCCGGAAGGGGCTTCGCTCTTCAGCGTGCTGGTGAACGAGGATGGCGTGCCGCTGGTGCGCGATGGCGATCGCTGGTTGTTCCATGTCTATCCGGCACCCGAGGGCGACCGCCCCGCTTCGGTGCGCTTCGTGTATGCGGTCTCCAAGAGGACGAGAACCTTGGACGGACCGATGCTCGACATCCCGCTGGAGAATCTGTCGTGGCGGGTGATCCTGCCGAAGGGCTGGCATCTCACGGACCACTCGGGGGATTTCGACCTCCAGGAACAGAAGGAGGCCGCGAAGGCGGAAGATTACAGCAGCTTCGTGTTCCGCAAGCGTGCGGCCGGGAAGCAGGAGGCGGTGGCCTTGCTCGACCAGGCGAACGAATGGCTGCAGGCCGGCGAGCAGGAAAAGGCGGGCCAGGCCCTGAGCAAGGCAGCCCGAAACGGCCTGCTGGATGAAGCATCGAACGAGGACGCGCGGGTGCAGCTTCGAAACTTGAAGACGCAGCAGGCGACCCTGGCGCTGAACACACGGCGTCAGCGGATGTATCTGGAGAACGTCTCGGAAGTCCAGGTAGGCAACAAGCAGCTCGAACAGGCGGCGCAGGAGAATCCCTTGCTGCAGGGTTTGACGAACTACGATCCGAAGCAGTTCGACCGCTTGTTAGAAGGAAACACCGTGGACGAGAACACGGCGATGAAGGCGATCGCGAACCGCATCGTGAACCAGCAACTCGCGGCGGACCCGGCACCCGCGGCGCTGGATGTGACCTTGGGTGAGGCCGGAACGGTGCTGGATTTCAAGCGCAGCGTGCAGGTGGACGGGGACAAACCGATGAGCTTGAAGCTGGACATCGCCCCGGATTACCGGGGGGGATGGATCTATGCGGTGTTGCTGTGTGCGCTGGGGGGGATGGTGAT
>CAMLOZ010000042.1 GCA_946481625.1 uncultured Haloferula sp.
GTCACCCACAATTCCGGCGGCCCTTTCAGAACGGCCGTGCCTTGGTTGAATGACCAGGCATCGAGATTGAGCGGGTGAACCGCGGGGCCGTTGATTCCGCTCCGGATCTCGGCGGCATAAACCGCTCCGCGCATTTCCACCACGCCGAGGCCCCCGCCGAGGTAGCAGTTCGAATCGGCACCGCCGAGCGGGTTCACGCCGGATGCGCCATGGTTCACCGGGTTGCCCAACTGGTTCCAGTTCGTGCCGTCCGTCGAAGTGTAGAAGGTGAAAGTTTTCCCGTTGCTGCCGTTGTCGATGTCGACCGTGACACGGGCCCAATAAACGGTGCCGTCGGTGATGTTGTTGACCCCGATCCCGGCGGTGGATTGGATGCTGTACGGATTGCCGGCAGCCGTCGCGTATTCGAGCAGAAGCTTGCGGGAGTTCGATGCCGCGGTCTGGGAGAACTTGAAGCCCAGCTTCCCCGGAGCATCCCACTTCGAGAAGAGGGTGTTGGCGGTCGCGGAGGCATTGTCGATCCGTACCCGGGCGCGGAGATCGAGATCGCCCTGAGGCATCGGGAACTCCACCGGAAAACCCGCGGGACAGTAATCGGCGCCGGCAGGGAACTCCCAGCGCCGTTCGCCCCCGCCGGTGCCGGTCTGGATCACTGCAGGCGCGGACCATGATGCACCGACGGGACTCCAGTCGGTCCGTTTCACCGTGTAGGCCGGGAAGAGCTGGCCGATCGCGCTTGCCAAGGGCGTGGACCACTTGCCGCCGGCATTGGTCGAGTCGCTGATGATGTGGATGGCGGCAGTGCGGCGGCCTTCGCTCAGCATCACCTTGAGGGAATTCATCCCGCCACCGCCGATCATCGCGCCGAGCGCGTTGACCTTGGCCTGGGCCCCTTCGGCGGTTTCCCCGCCTGCTGCGACGATGGCTCCGGGAGCGATCTGCGTTCCGGTGATCGCCCCCGGGGCGATCTTCGCGGTGGTGATCGAGCCGTCCGGAACGTTCTCCGCCATCATGGCGTAGCCGACCGCGGCGATCCGTTGGTCGGGGGCGAGTTTTTCCCATCCCCGGGTGCCGTCGTTGAACCAGACCCGCAGGAAGATCTCGTCGTTCGTGAAGACGCCCGGAGGAAGCGTCGCCATGTTCGGCAACGTGGTGTCCCCGAGGGACACGGAGTAGAGTCCCTTGGCGACCGGCAGGGCGATCGCGGCGTCGGGCACGCCGTCGGCGGGCGCATTGTCCGCGGAACTGGTCCAGAAGGTCTGCGTTCCGGCGCGGTCGACCAGAGAGAACTTGAACTGTCCGCTGCCGTCGAAATTCACCCCGTTCACCACCATGCGGCCCTGATAATTGATCAGGTGCGGGACTGCGGCGAGACGACACGGCAGCAGGCCCGCGAGCGCGAGGAGGAGCGGGGGGATTCTGCGCGAAAGTCCGGTCATTTCTCCTCTGCCAGTGATGCGATCTTCCCGCGCTTCTCGAGACGCCGCCGCCAGAGCATGGCGGGTCCGCGCAGGTGCTTCAACCGGGAGGGGCTCATGCGGCAGATATTGCGGATCATCTTCGCGGGGCTCTGCACCGTGAGGTGCGACTTGCGGAATTTCCGGCGCTTCTTCCGTTTCTTCTTTTTCGCCGCCTTGGCGGCCGGTGCCTTGTCCTTGGCGGCGGGCGCTCCTTGCGGTGCGCGGCGCTTCGGCAGCACCAGCGAGTCATCGGCGAAGAGCAGCACATGACCTTGGGTCAGCAGCCAGAAGAGGTCGGCCAGCCATTCCTTGCCTGGTTCCGTCTGGCCTTCCGGAAGAACGCCGGCCCAGAGCTGGGCGAGCTTGGTGCCGGGATTGGCCTCCAGCCAGGTCACCATCGCCGCAGGGCGCTCGGCCAGGATGGCATCCGTGGTCAGCGGGTGCGGGCGTGCCGGTCCGGTGAAGAGCTTGCCCTCGCGCTTGAAGACGGAAAGGTGCTCGTTCTCCAACAGGCGGCAGATGGCAGGAATGAGGATCGCCGGGTGCTTGCGGGCGTGTGATCCCGCAATGCGGACGCAGGCGAGCAGGCCCTGCGACATGTTCTTCGCCGGGATGTCGCCGGGAACCTCCGCCGAGCGGACTTCCTCGAAGATCTCCGGGAACACGCGGGTCGCGAAGTCGCGCTCGATCTCGCTACGGTCGAAGCGCCATGCCGAGTCGTCGGCACCTTTGGGCCGCCAGCGCACGCGCTTGCGCATCGTGTCCAGCCACGCGTTCACGGCCTCCTCACCCCGCTCGGTCCGCACCCGCGAGGAGTAAACCTCGAAGGGAATGTGCGAGAACCGCTCGCGGTGCAGGCGCCGCAGCGTCGTCTGGTAAGAGTGGAAATTCGGCGGGCCGAGCCATTCGCCGCTCATGCCGCAACGGGCCACCACTTGGAAGTTGCCTGCGGGAGGTTCGGTCTCCGTTTCTTCCGATTCGTAGTATTCGCCCGCCGCTTCCGATTGCCAGAAGTGGGCGATTGCCTCCTCCTTCGTCAGCCACAGCGATTGATCCTTGCGCGAGCGGAAGAGCGGCGGAGCGTTTCCGGCGAGAGTGAAATTGAGGTGATAACGGTCGCGTCCCGCCAGCAGGATCTGCGCGACATCGAAGAGCGAATAGACGCGCGCCACGTGATGGATCTCGCGGACCACCAGGTGCACCGCCTCCGCCGCAGGTGTCAGGTTCACGCGCACGCCTTCCGCCGGTTGCGGGAGTTCGCGAGGACCGAAGTCTCGACCCCCGCCTCCACCGCGGCGATCA
The DNA here is from genome assembly GCA_946481625.1 of uncultured Haloferula sp. The sequence goes on from CAMLOZ010000042.1 coordinate 2,763, forward strand.
CGGTCGCCTCCCCGCTGCGGGCGATAGCCGCCTTCGCGGTTCCCGCCGCCTCCGCCACGGAACTCGCGTTGGCCGCCGCCACGGCGATCCCCCTCGCGCCGGTCGAAGTCCCGCCTCCCGCGTTGATCGTCGCGCTCGCGCCGTTCGCGCGGTGCTTCGTCGTCGCGGTTTTCAACGGGTTTTTTCGCCGGTGCATCGCTCCGGGCCCAGGAAGGGCCCAGCTCGAATGCGGACAGCAGGCGCTTGGCCAGCTCATCGGAGGGATCGCTCACGCCGCGGAGACTAGCGGGCCTTCCAGAAATGACAAACCCGCCTTGCAACAATCTCTGCCCTCATTTCCGGCCGCAAATCACTGTGCATTCTAACACTGCGGCGGCGGGGTCAGCGATCAAGGAGGTCGATCATCCGTTGCGTGGCACCGGCATGGTGGGCCAGGATGCTTGATGCGGCATCGCACATCCGTTCGCAGCGCGCGGGATCGTCGAGCAACTCGGACGCCAGCCGTCCCAGGGTTTCCGCGCGATCGAATTTCAAGGCCCCGCCAGCCGCCACCAGCGAGGTGGCCAGCGGTTCGAAGTTCTCCATGTGAGGACCGAAGAGCAGCGGCTTCCGTGCGAGGATCGCTTCCGCGGGATTTTGTCCGCCGGTGCCCAGGATGCTCTTCCCGATCACCACCAGATCGGCATGAGCGGACCAGTCGCGCAGTTCGCCCGTGCTGTCGATCATCAGGCAGGCCCGGGCGGGATCGGCCGGAGGATGGAATGCCGACCGCTGCACCACTTCGAAGTCCTCCGCTTCCAGCGCGGCGCGCACTTCCGCCCTGCGTTCGGCATGGCGGGGCACCACGGCGTACAGCGCCCGGGTGCGGCGGATCGCGTTCCCGATCCATGCTTCTTCCCCGCCGTGGGTACTGGCTGCAAGGATGACCCTCCGGTTCTTGCCGAAGCTTTCGAGCATCGCCGCGAACTCCGCGCGCCGCGTTGGCATGACGGCGACTCCCGGGTCGAACTTCGCGCTTCCCGTGACCGTGATCCTTTCGGGTGCCACTCCCAATGCTTCCCATCTCGCGGCATCCCTGGCTTCTTGCGCGGCGACCGCATCCAGCATGCCGAAGACCGGCCGCACCAGCGATGCCACCTTCGCGTAACGTCGCTCCGAGCGTGGCGAAAGCCGCGCATTGACGAGCCTCACCGGAATCCCCCGCTTGCGACAGGCGAGCAGCAGGTGCGGCCATGCCTCGCCTTCCACGAGCACGAGTTGGGAAGGCTCGAAACGATCCAGGTAGCGGTTCACGCAGATCGGGAAATCCACCGGCGCATAAGTCACGCGGACACCTTCCAATGCCGCCTCAACCGCCACGGCATGTCCGGTCGCGGTGCCGGTCGCGAGGACGAAGCGCTTGCCGGGGACCTTCGCCCGCCATGCGCGGATCAACTTCAGCGCGAGCAGCGTCTCGCCCACGCTCACCGAGTGTACGTGCACTTCACCGCAGGGCTCTTCTTCCTCCGGACGCGAATAAATCGAGAAACGCTCGCGTAGTCCGCTGCCGAATCCGCCGCGGCGTCCCATCCGCACGATCCACCCCGGCAGCATGATCAGGAAGAAAACAGGCAGCAACAGGCGGTAGAGCCCGAGGACGAAGCGGAACGGCATCGCGCGCAGGCTAGGAAGGCTCCGCCGCAGCGTAAAGCAGGATGGCGCTGCCGCCGTACTCGCGGCGATCCTTCAGGAGCCAACCGGCTCCCTCCGGCGAACGCCCCGAGGCCGGGCACTCGGCGATGAACCAGCCGCCTTCGGCCAGTCGCTCGGGGAGCGCCGGATGGGCCAGCAGTTCCTTCACATGATCCCGGTCGCCGGGATACTTCGCGTAGGGCGGATCGGCGAAGATGAGGTCATACTTCCCGACGTCCCGCGTCAGCCAGGCATGGACGTCCGCCCGCACGATGCGCCCGCCCTGCAGCTTCGCTTTCTCCAGATTTTCCCGGATCACGGACTCCGCCTGGCGATGCTCGTCGACGAACACGCAACTCGCCGCGCCGCGGCTCAGGGCTTCCAGCCCGATCGCGCCCGATCCCGCGAACAGGTCCAGCACCGCCGTGCCCTCCACGGCAGGTCCGAGGATCGAGAAAATCGCCTGCCGCACGAAGTCCGTCGTCGGCCGGGCCACGGCCTTCGGCACCTTGATGGCGAGTCTTCCAGCAGTTCCAGCGATGATACGCACGGCACGACCATGGCCGGGAAGCGGCGGCCTCGCAATAGCGGCGATCAATCCTTGGAAAATGAGACCATGATGGATCAACCCGATCCCGCGAGTACCTCCGCCGCATCCGCGACCGGCACCACGGGGCCGCCGCTGCCGAATTCGATGCCTTGCCCGCCCGGGTACGAGACCCATCGTAGATCGATGAAAAGACGGTCGGGCGACTCCATCTCGGTGAATACAGGCGGTACCGCGACCGCCATCTTGGCCAGGCGGGCGCGCCACAAGTCGGACACCTCCGGAGGCATCACCGCCCTCAGCACGGCATTGACCTCCCCGTTTGTATGGATCGTGCCGTTGCCGAGCAGGGACAGCGGCTCCCCGACCAGCCTTGCATCCGGGCAGTTCAAGGTTCCGCCTTCCAGCATGCAGGTGAAGCTCGCTCGGCCGAAGCGGAGTTCGCTGCCACCCGCATGCACCAAGATGTCCTCCGCCGCCGCGGTGGCAGCTCCTTTCCAACTCCCCGGAATTGTCAGGAAGCCCGCCCCCTTGGCCTCGGCGACAAGACGGGCGGCACGGGGCTTTCGCGTTTGGAACACGTCACCGGCATCGACCGGCTGTTCCGCCACCTGCAAGACGGCAACGACGGGAATGCCGGGCAGGCGGCCGAGTGCGGCCTCGGCCCGCGCGCGGACTCCGGCGACCGCGATCTCCCCCGGACCGATGTGAAGTTCCGGTCCCTTCCATGCCAAGGGGAGATCGAGTTCCTTGGCGAGGGCTTGGCCTGCCACCACGATGGATTGCGCGGAGCAACTTCCCTCCGCAGGGTCGCCGCCCAGCGGGATCTTCCCGGCCAGTCCGCCGAACTTGACGACGTTGGTCGGACCCAAAAACAGATCGAGTTCGGCCTCCGTGATTTCGATCCAAGTGGTGCCGCGTCCCGTGGTGGGCGGGGAAGGGGCTCCGGGGGACGGGGGGAGCGCGGGTTCACTGTGAGGGCTTCCGGGTCCCGTCCCACGGGAGGGAGTCGCCGCTTCCGCAGGAGTTTCCGGGGTTTGGTTCGCCGCCAGTTGAGGTAATGTCTCGCCCGGGCGGACTTCCTTGGGCGCGAGGCCGGCGAGCATTTCCAGCGGAATCGCCACATGCGGCCGGTCGAGACGGACTTTTGCCACCTGCAGGTCGCCCCGGAAGAGAGGCTTCCACTTGGGATGCACCCGCACCTCGCGGATCTCCAACAAAGGCTCGGAGACTACTTGGCGAAAGGGCTGCGGCTGGAGCAGCTTGAACCCGCCGAGGCAAGCCCCGCCCCACGGGGTCCAAGTCGCGCTGCCGATCCGGGCTTCCAAGCCCGTGCGCGCTTCCACTTCCTGCACCAGACGGTCCTTCGCCCACGGGGTCGCCAAGGCGAGATTGCCTGCGGCGAGCAGGAGCGGCGGCGTACAAACAAAGCCGAGCAGGATGTTCCGGATCCTGCGCTTTTTTCGCCGGGGGGAGAGGGCCGGCTCGTCGGACATTATTTCTTCTTCTTCGCCGGTGCCGGAGCGGGCTCCGGCTTGGCCTTCGGTTTCGGCTGGATCACACCGGCCGCGCCTAGCGGGAAGCGTACCACCATTCCGCGGTCGGCGAGGCGGGTGCCTTGGGAGGAAACCTCCTGGAAGCGATAGACCACGAGCCCGAACTTGTTGTCACCCGTCTTGCCGACGGCGATGTTTTCCTTGGTGGTGCCGAAGGAACTCTGCTCTTCGTACTTCCACTCGTGGCCGCTCCACTGTCCCAAGGTGCTGTCGGCGTCCGCGGCCACGTCGTCGATACGCTTGAGGGTGCCGTTCGGCGACTTGAAGGCGTCTTCCTTGGGCTCGTATTTGAGAGTGGAGACATTCTGGGCGCTGCCCGTCATGTTGATGGTCCACCGGCCTTCCTTGTCACCCTTCAATTGGATGGCCACGGCTTCGACCGGCTTGAACTCGCGCTTGGCCCAGGTCTTGAGATAGTCGTCGTATTCCTCCTTGGTCAGGCCCAGGCGTTCGTCGTAAGGCAGGGGCACGCCGGGCTTGCCGTTCTTGGAGTGCTCCTTGAACCACTCGGGGTCCTTGCGGGCGGCCTGCTCGACCTTCGCGATGTACTTGTCGAGTTCCGGCGGCGGAACGACCACCACGATCTCGCCCTTGATCGGCGTGTCGGCAGGGATCAGGGCGGTGAAAATCTTCGGCGCCTCGGCGGCGAGGGAAGTGGTGCAAGCGAGGGTGACGAGCGGAAAGAGCGCGAATTTCATGGAGGCGGGCGGTTGCCGGAGGAGCGGCACGAAGCATTTCCGCTCGCGCCGGAAACTCAAGCGGCAATCGGGCGGCACCTCCTTACGGTTCCCCGCCCGGGAAAATCTCGCCGACCGCCGTTTCGATGTGATCGTCGATCCAGCGTGTCAGCGCTTTCTCCATCGGCGCGAGGATCTCCGGGCGTTCCGCGGAGAGATCGCGACGGCAGTCGGGGTCTTCCGCGACGTGAAAGAGCCCGAAATGACGGTTTCCCTCGCTGCAAGGAGTGCACACCACCTTCCAATTCCGGGTCCGCAGGCAGCGCTGCTTGGCGATCCGCACCGGCTCGTCATACTCGCGCTTCATCACGAACTGGTGGTTGAAGGCCGGCTCGATGGTGGTGAGTTCGTCCATCGGCGGCAGATGCGGGTGCTCCACCCCGGGCACCTTGAACTGGATGAAGGGAAAGCTCGTTTCACCGTAATAGGGCTGGTCCTGAGGCTTCCCGGTGCCCCGCATCCAGCCCGCGAGGCTCTTGCCCTCCCACGATTCCGGTGGCGTCGCTCCCGCCAGATCGAGCAGGGTGGGGGACAGGTCGATGCTGCGGACCTGCTCCGCGATGCTCGCCGGATAGATCCCCGGTGCCCGGATCGCCATCGGGATGTGGAAGCAATGGTCGCCGCCGTTGAAGCCGAGCCCGTGCGTCAGCGTCACTCCGGGCTCATAGAGGTCGTCGCCATGGTCGGCGGTGACCACGACGATGGTGTTGTCCTCCATGCCGTGGCGGCGGAGCGCGTCGCGGATGCGGCCAAAGCAGGTGTCGAACTGCCGGGTGCAGCCGTCGTAGAGCGCCCGGATCTGGCGGATATCGGCATCCGGCAGCGCGCCCATCTTGTCCTCCAGCGCGGTGCCGCTCACGAATTCGTCGATGTCGAAATCGACGCCCGTGCGGTTCTTGCCCTGGTAGGCGGGGTCCGTGAACATGGTGTTGTAAGGCTCCGCGCAGCGGTAGGGAAGGTGGTTGCAGGAATAGAAAACGTGCCAGAAGAACGGCCGCCCGCTCTTCGCCTGTTCGGCGAGCTTGTCTTCCACCCGCCGCGTCACCACCTCCGGAGTGACAAACTGCGCGAAGGAGCCGACCTGCGGAAAGATCGTGTAGCCGAGCTGGTTGTCGAAGTACAGCGGTACGACGAAGTGCGCCATGAACACCGCTTGGCTCATGTAGATGCGGAAATTGTCGAAGCTGGAAACCGAGATGTCCTCGAAGCCGAGGGGCATCATTTCGTAGTAGCCCGCGCACCAGTCGCCGATCGCCGCGGTGTCGTAGCCTTTTTCCCGCAGCACGCTGGCGATCGGGCGGATCACCTTGTTGGAAGCCTCGACCGTCTCGCGGCCGGGATACATGTGCCGGATCCCGTTCGTGTGAGGATAAGTGGAAGACATCATCGATACCGCGGATTCCAAGGTGGAAGCCATCGGCACGTAGCAGCGCTCGAAACGCACCGCTTCCTGCGCCCAGGCGTCGATGTTCGGCGAGACCCCATCCGCCGCCGCACCGTCCGTCCTCCTCGGCCGGTAGCCGGAATAGCCAAGCCGGTCCCCGCGCAAGGAATCCGAGCCGATGACAATGATGTTCACCGGCCGCTTCCCGTCATGGTTCGCCTGGACCTCGGTCTTGCGCGGGATCGAGGCGATGGCGGCGGCAGAGGCGGCGAGAAGTGTCACCGAAGCGACGACGAGCCGCAGCCGGGGCTTGGCGCGGACGGCCCAGATCCACCATCCGCCGGCCGCCGCGAGCGCGGCCCAGGGCAGGACTGAAAAGAGGCAGGCATTGAAGATGGGCCGCCAAGACTCCGGCGGTGCCTGGAGGATGCCATAGTACCACTTGCCGAACTCCGCATCCGTCAAGAAGTAGGGCCGGCTGTGGATCAGCCGCAGCATGAAATACCCGTGCAGGAGCATCGCCAGCAGGAAGGCGGGAACGATGACCGAACCCTTCCCGCGCCAAGGACTCCGCCGCACGATGAAAGAGAGGGCGGGCACCACCAGGAACATCGCCGCGATCCACAGCAGGGCGTAGGCAACCAGCACCAGCAGGTTCTGCCCGATCAGGAAGGAGAGGTAGTCTTCCCGCGCCAGCTTGCTGAATTTGTTGTCCATCCCGCCGGTGCTGTTGGCCAGTCGCCACAACGCGCTGCCGTATTGCCATGCAAGGAAGAGGGCGATGCCTGCACCGGCACCTTTCAGCAGGGTCCGCCGCTGCGGAGCGGATGAGGAGTCCTTGGTCATCGAAAAATCAGGGCAAGCAAAACGGGGTGGTCAGGGATACGACGCTCGCGAAGGCGATTCATCGTCCCGCGAGCGGACGCTCGCAGGCGGACCGGGCCGGTCAAGGCGTGTTCTTCGGTGTGGCACCCACCCGTGCCCAGCGCGGTTCGACGATTTTCTCGATGACCACACCCCGTGGCGAGGCGCTTTCCTCCGGCACCCGCACGCTCAGGATGACCGTGGCGACCCCGTTGCGCGAACCGGCGCAGTAGGTGCGCAGGATCTTGGCGGCCTCGCTGTCCGCCTGCGCATAGCCGAAGACGTGCTCGTCCGAATCCTTGGCCGTCAGGCGGAAACAGGCCCATTTCCCCGCGTCCGAAAATTCGTGGCTGTAGAACCTGTCCGGTGCCGCCCACACGCGGAACTCCAAGCTCCTGCCGGAGGGGCGTTCCACCGCGAACCGGTCCCATGGCATCGGTTGGTAACAAACGTGGGTCTCCCAATCCACCTTCACCTCCCGTTCGCCGGTCTGTTCCAAAAGCAGGTTCTGGGAAGGACCCTCGACCACGTCCGCCCGTACCACCCAGAAGGATTTCCCGTCAAGCAGGGCCGGTTGGAACATTGCAAGTCGTTTGAAACGAAGCCGGCGGGGCGGATTGGCGGACCAGGTCTCCTCGATCAAGGGGCGGACCCGCTCTGGATTGCGCACCAACGGCAGGATCCGCTCCAAAGTGTCCGCCGCGAGGTAGCTTTCGACGGCTGCTTCCACCGCCCCGACCAGTTCACGGGCACCGGCTTCTTCCAGCTCGTCTTCCTCGACCTTCTCCCGGACGGTTTCCTGAACTTGGACCGCCTTTTCCTCGCCCTTCTTCATCGAACGCAGCGACCAGACCCCGGCGACGAGCGCGACGAGGGCGAAGAGGACGAACCATCCGTAGGGAAGCCCGCCGAGGCGGGTGCCTTCCTCCCCCCACGGCCGCTCGACATTCTCGGCCATCTCCTGCGGGTCGAGGATCGCATCGATCGTCGGTTCGATGCTGCGTCCCTCGAAGTGCTCCCGCGCCTTCCCTTCGATCCGCTCCGGCGTCTCCGGGGGCGGGGCTTGCTCCACTTTCGCCACCGGTTCGAAGTCCGGACCGCCCGTCCTGAGCCGCACCACTTCCTGATCGGCCCTCGTCTCCCCGTCGTCGAGGACTCGCAGTTTCGGGATGGGATCGGGGTCTGGCATGAAAAGGAGGCGGGAGGACGAAAGCCGCAAATGCCGTTCGACGCAATGCCCGCCTTTGCCTAAGAAACGACCGTTACCCGCCGATGCCCGCCCGGATTCTCATATGCACCGCCGCCTTCGGGGAGGGGCACAATAGCGCCGCCCGCAATCTCGCCCTCGCCCTGCACGAAGCCGGGGCCGAGGCCCGTGTGGTGGACCCCTGCATGCTGGGCGCCCCGGTGAGCACGAAATGGATCTGCAAGGGATACCGCATCATCACCACCCGCGCCCCGCGCCTCTGGTACCGCGTGTATCTCAAAACGGATGAGGTCGATTTCTCGAAGCAGCGCATGCCCCTGATGCGCAAGCCGGAGCGGAAACTCGGCGAACTGGTGGAGACTTGGAAGCCGGACGCGGTGGTCTCGACCTACCCGCTCTATCCCTATTTCCTCGAGCGCCTCCTGGAGGGGCATTCCCATCCGCCCGAGCTCTTCACGGTCGTCACCGATTCCATCGAGATCAATGCCGCGTGGATCAAGGCTCCCACCGGCGAGTGGATCGTCTCCGATCCCCACACCCGGACCGCAATGATCCGTGCCGGTATTCCCGGCGAGCGCCTGGTCGATACCGGCTTCCCGGTGCATCCGGATTTCTCACGGATGGAGCCGGTGGCCGCGGAAGATCCCTGCGAGCCCTTCAAGGTCCTCTATTTCACCACCGGCCGCCGCCTCCATGTGCGACGGATCTCGAAGGCGATCCTGCAGACTTCCCCGCGGACGCAGATCACCATTATCCTCGGGAAAAACGTCCGGCATCTCTGGAAAAAGGCGAAGGAGATCCGCGATGCCTTTCCCGGACGCGTGAAGATCAAGGGCTGGACCCGCAAGGTGCCGGCACTTCTCAACTCGCATCATCTCGTGGTGGGCAAGGCCGGAGGGGCGACCGTCCACGAAGCCATCGCCGCGGCGCT
>CAMLOZ010000043.1 GCA_946481625.1 uncultured Haloferula sp.
AAGGGCGATTCGTGCTATTGTCGGAGGAGGAGCACCAGTGGAAGAAGGCGTGCAAATCATTCCTATAATTGTTCCAGGTCTTGCGCGTCGCGCTAGCGCTTCCGTCTTTGGTCGATAGCCCTCGGAGGAAAGCTTCGACCGCTTGCGGCGAAATCTCGTGCGTCCACCCGTTGTCCCCGCACCGGACAAACGCTCCGATGCTGCCTTTTAGTGCGCGGAGAGTTCGGGGCCGCAAGCCGTCCCGTTCGCGGATATCGAGGTAGATGGCCAAGGCATCCTTCAGCCGGATCGTGAATTCGGGGGGGCGGTGATGCCTAAGGAAGTAGGATACCGCGTCCGTCAGGCTGTAGGTTGTCCCAAGCCGGTCGAAACACTGCAAAGCTTCTTCGTGCTGAACGTCGGTCAGTGGCGAGAGAACCATTCGTTGAGCTCGACCCCTATTCTCCACCTCGACCCTTTTGAGCGCTGCGAACCGCTCGGCCTCGCTCCGTTCGCTGAACTGACGACGCTGCCATTTCCCGTTTTCCTTCCAGCCTTGGACCAAATGCGTCACCCAAACGCTACCCCCTTTCTCTCGATTGATCGGTCGGATGGTGATCGCGGTCGCAGCGGACTTTTTCGCCGTCGTCCGGGTTCGCTTCGCTTGTCGGCCCATGGATGCATCTCAGTGCATCCATAATGGCCCTTCAAGCATCTATTGCACGGTGTCTTGCGCGGCTCGTGGAAAATCCGCCTTTTCGTATGGATGAGATGCAGGTTCGAACCCTGCAGCGCGCACCATCGCTGCGACTTGTTGGTCCCGAGCGATTTGAGCAGTCTGATCGGGAGCACTACTCATGCTGGTAGCTGGGCGGGGACCGATGCCCGGCCTAGGTTCGTGCTTCCGCCATGAACCTCATCCGATTTCTCGTGCTGCTCCGGGTCTTCTCCGGGGGAGCGGATCCCAAGCCGGATTTCTCGGAATGAACTTAACCCGCGTGCCGGACCTGCTAGGTTCGAGATGATGTTACCGCTCCGCTCCCCTGCCCTTGTCGCGCTGACTGCCCTCGGTGCCTTCGCCGCGGTCCTGAGCGGCCAGGAGCGGGCCGGGGAATCGTTCTCCTCCCGCGTGTGGGAAACGGACGACGGCATGCCGCACAACGGCATCAACGCGATCCTTCATCGGCGGGATGGATTCCTTTGGGTGGGTACGCAAGGCGGCCTGGTGCGGCTCGACGGAGTCGAGATTCTCCAGCGCCGCTCGTCCTTGCTCACCAACCCGCGGTCGTCGCGCGTGGTCGAATTGATCGAGGAAAACCCCTCCACCCTGCTGATCGCTTGCGATGCCTCCGGTTTGGTGCGGCTCACGAAGGAAGGCCTTTCGGTGCATCCCCTCAGCGAGTCGATCGGGGCGGGCACGCGCATCCTGTCGCTTTTCCAGGAATCGCCCGACGTCTTCTGGGTGATGAGTTCGGACCGCCAGATCTGGCGCTGGGATCACGGCAACGTGACCCGGTTCGCCGCAACGCCCGATGTCAAGATGAACACCCCGGGGAGCATCGCCATGGGCGAGAGCGGCGAGGTGTTCATCGCGCGCGGCAACGGGCTGGAGTTCTTCAAGGGCGGGACCCTTGCTCCCGTATCCGAGGTGCCCTGGAAGATGATCACGATCACCCAGACATCGCGCGGGGGTCTCTGGATCGCTTCCCAGGATTCGCTGTGGCGGCGTGAGGACGGCCGGCTGGAGCAGTTGGCGGGGTCCACGCCTTGGTCCGGCGCGCCTCCGTCCGCCTTGCTCGAAGATCGCGAGGGAGCCCTTTGGATCGGTTCGAAGGCGCACGGTCTTTTCCGGTGGACCGGCGGCGCCTTTCATCCGGTCCACACCTCCCATCCTCGGTTGACGGCCCTGCATGAGGACCACGAAGGCAACATCTGGGCGGGCACTTCGGGGGGCGGGCTCAACCTCATCCAGCATGCCCGCTTCCATGTTCTCGGGGAGAGCGCGGGATGGACACCGGACATCGAGGGCGGGGTCTGCGAGGACATGGCCGGAAGGCTCTGGTTCGCCAACAGCGGTGTCGGGCTCCGGCAAGTGAGCGGCGGCGCGATCCAGGCTGCTCCCGCCATCGAGGGTTGGCCCGCGAAGGCCATCGCGATCCATCCCCATCCCGGAGGCGACCTTTGGGTAGGGTCGAACAACCAGCTCTACCGGATCGATGCCGGCCTGACGAAGCCTCCGGAACGCATCGACATTCCCCCGCTCGGCAAGGTTCACGTGGTTCATATCGCCCGCAATGGAATCGTCTGGGTGGGCGGCGAGGGCGGGCTGCTCGCCAGCATCCAGGATGGCACGCCGACGCTCCATGACTCCACGCGGGGATACACCGGGGTCCAGGCCCAGGCCATCTGTGAGGATAACAGCGGCACCGTCTGGATCGGGACCGAGGAAGGCAGCCTCTTCCGGGCCGAGGGTAGCCGCTTCCTCCGCCACGAGTTGCCCCCGCGGACCTCAGGCAGCGGGATCCGCGCGCTGCTCGCCGACAAGGAAGGCAACATCTGGGCCGGAACCGGCGGGGGTGGACTGCTGGTGGGACAGGGCAAGGAGTTCAGCGTCATCTCCGAGGAGGAGGGTCTTCCCGACGACGTGATCTCGCAACTGGTCGAGGACGACTTCGGGGCGCTCTGGTTCGGTACCAGCCGCGCGCTTTTCAAGGCCACCAAGGCGGAACTGCTGGAATGCGCCGCGGGGAAGACCGCGGCGGTGAATTCGATCAAGTATGGCAAGCATGACGGTCTCACCGGCTTCTCGGCTGCCGCGAACTACCAGCCCTCCGCATGGAAGGCGCGCGACGGGCGCCTGCTCTTCGTCTCGCGCAAGGGTCTGGTCATCACGTCCCCGGGCCAGCAGCCGATGGAACGCAGGGGGCCGCGCGTCCATATCGAGAAGTTCGCGGTGGACGGCAGGCAACGTTCCGACACCGACACCCGGGTTCCGTCGGGATTTCGCAAGCTCGACATCCAGTTCACCGCACCCACTTTCATATCGCCGGGGAAGATCCGCTTCCGGTATCGCCTCGCCGGGCTCGAATCCGAATGGAACGAAGCGGGCACCGTGCGCAGCGCGAGCTACGCCCGGCTGGCCCCGGGCAAGTACCGCTTTGAAGTCATCGCATGCAATAGCGATCTCGTCTGGAATTCGCGTGCGGCGATCCTTCCGTTCGAAGTGGTTCCCGCCTGGTGGGAAACCTGGTGGGCACGCACGCTGGAGGTGCTGGCCGCGGTCGGGCTTCTCACGGTGCTCGTCCGCTATTGGTCCCACCGGCGGCTCAAGAAGCGCTTGCAGGAGCTGGAAGCCACCCGCCGCATCGACATGGAGCGGACCCGCATCGCCCGCGATCTCCATGACGGACTGGGAGCCGGACTCACCCAGATCGGCATGATGGCCGAGGAACTCGCGGAGGACGTGTCCGAATTGGAAGAGATGAAAACCTATTCCTCCCGCATCGCGGGCCGCGTGCGGGGCCTTGCCCGCGATCTTGATGCCGCCGTCTGGACCGTCAGTCCCAAGAACGACACGCTGGCAGCGCTTGCTTCCTATATCGGCCAGTATGCCATCGAGTATTTCCGGGAGACCCCGGTCCGCTGCAGGGTCCACATCCCGCAGGATATCCCGGACTCCCCTCTCTCGCCGGATGTCCGTCACCATCTTTTCCTAATGGCGAAGGAGATCATGAACAACGTGCTCAAGCATTCCGGCGCGTCGCACGTCACCCTCTCCATCCGGAGCGAGCACGACCGCTTCCATCTCGGGGTCGAGGACGACGGTCATGGTTTCTCAGGTGGCAACCAGACGCCGCTCGGCGGACATGGATTGAAAAACATCCGCGAACGTGTCATGGAACTCGGTGGCACCGTGGACATCCGGAGTTCCCCGGAGGGGACCGCCATCGTCATCGAGCTTCCGCACCCGAAACCATAGCCCCGCCAGTCCCATGCCAATCAGCGTCGCCATCGTCGAGGACAACGTCGAGATCCGTGAAATGCTCACGCGGACCGTGGAACGTGCACCGAGCCTGCATTTCCTCACGAGCTTCTCCAGCGGGGAGGAAGCTCTCGAAAAGCTGCCGGAACTCAAACCCGATGTCGTGATCATGGACATCCAGTTGCCAGGCATCAGCGGGGTGGAGTGCACGATGCAGCTCAAGGCAATCTCGCCGGATATCCAGGTGCTGGTGTTCACCGTCTTCGGCGATAGTGATCTCGTCTTCAAGGCGCTCGAGGCCGGTGCCAGCGGCTACCTCCTCAAGCGGACCCCGCGCCGCGAGATCGTGGAGGCGGTGAGGGACGTGTGGTTCGGCGGCGCACCGATGAGCGGGGAGATCGCCCGGAAGGTCGTGGATTCGTTCCGGCGGCCTTCCAAGGCGAAGGACGCCGAGCTTGAGAACCTGACCCCGCGCGAGGAGGAAGTCCTGGCGCTCCTGGCCAAGGGATACATCACCAAGGAAATCGCCGACCAACTCGGCATCAGCTTCGATACCGTGCGCTTCCACCTGAAGCACATCTACCAGAAGCTGCACGTCCGCTCGCGCAGCGAGGCGCTGATCAAATATCTCAAGTAACGCCGCTACTCACACGAGTAGCTGGCCCTGCGATCCCGTCTTGCGGGAGAGTGGAGGCCGATGTTTCACCGGTTAATCCAGCTTCTCCCGGCCTTACTGACACCCTGCCTCTCCGCCGCCGAGCACGGGATATCCTCCGCCGCGGAGCTCACCCGGCTCAATGCCTCCCTCGCTCCCGGCGACGTTGTCGTTCTCCGCGAGGGATCCTGGACCGATCAAGCCTTGGTCTTCCGAGCGCGCGGCACCGCCGCCAGTCCGATCGTGATGCGCGCCGCCACCCCCGGCAAGGTGGTCCTGGGAGGCGGATCGTCGCTCCAGATCGAGGGGGAGCACCTTCGGGTGGAGGGGCTCCACTTCAACGGCGCAACCACCGACGATGCCGGTATCGAAGTCCGCGGCAGCGATTGCCGGGTCACCTCGTGTGCCGTCACCGGTGGGAACCATCGCAATTACCTCCGGCTTTGGGGAAAGCGGCACCGCGTCGACCATTGCCACTTCTCCGGCAAAACCGGGGACGCTCCCACCGTGCAGGTGGAGGTCGAGGAAGAAGCGAACCATCACCGGATCGACCACAACCATTTCGGCCCGCGCCCTCCCCTCGGTCACAACGGCGGCGAAACCGTCCGGGTCGGCTACAGCCACCAATCGCTGCGTTCCTCCGCAACCATCGTCGAACACAACCTCTTCGACCGCTGCGACGGCGAGATCGAGATCATCTCCAACAAATCCTGCGACAACATCTACCGCTCGAACACCTTCCGAGACTGCGCGGGCATGCTCACCCTGCGCCACGGCAACCGCTGCCGGGTGGACGGAAACTACTTCTTCGGCAATCGCAAGCGGGGCTCCGGCGGGATCCGCGTGATCGGGGAGGATCATGTGATCGTGAACAACTACATCGATTCGGTCCGCCAGGGTGCATTCTGGATCACCGCCGGCATTCCGGATTCGCCGTTGAACGGCTACGTCGCGGCCCGCGGTTGCTTGATCGCCTTCAACACGGTGGTGGCGTCGCAGGGAGCGATGATCGAGTTGGATGCCGGCATGGGGGGATCCCAGCGCAGCATCCGTCCGGCGAACATCAGCTTCACCGCGAACGTTTTTTCGCTTCCGCCTGAAGCGCAGTTCGCGAAAGGAACGGAAGGTTCCGGATTCCGCTGGAACGGCAACTACGGCGATGTCGCCGACGGGCGGCTCGCGAACGTGGATCTGCTTTTGCGCCGCAGCGGGGACGGCGTCTGGCGACCCCTCCCCGCCAGCCCCTTGCGCTCGGCGGCGGATGCGCTTCCCGGCATTGAAGGTGACATCGACTGCCAGCCACGCCCCGCGCGGACCGACGCCGGCTGCGACCAGTTTTCGTCCGTTCCTGCAACCGCCCGCCCGCTGACGGCGGCCGACACGGGTCCGCCATGGATGCGCCCGGCTGCCGGGAAGTTCGGATTCGAGGAGGTGCTGACCCATGATCGCGCCCGCATCCTTGCGGCGGCCAACGCGGCTCTTGATCTTGAGCCGCTGTCCATCGCACGGCTTCCCGCCAAACTCAGCGAAGGAGGACCGAACGACTTCTACTCGAACGGCGACTACTGGTGGCCCGATCCGAAGAAGCCCGGCGGGCTGCCCTACATCAAGTGCGACGGCGAGACGAACCCGGAGAACTTCACCGGTCATCGCGACGCGATTCGCGAGTTGCGGGACTCCGTGGCCGCGCTCGGCGCGGCATGGCTCGTGACCAAGGACGAACGTTATCCCGCCAAGGCCGCCGCCCTGCTCCGCGTCTTCTTCCTCGATCCCGCCACGCGGATGAACCCGCACCTGAGATACGCCCAGGCGATTCCCGGCGTCACGCCCGGCAGGGGCATCGGCATCATCGACACCCTGCATCTGATCGAGATCCCGAAGGCCGTGGTGGCGATGGACGACTCCGCGGCCTTCACCGCGGAGATCAAGGGAGGCTTGCGGGATTGGTTCCGCGAATACCTGGCATGGATGCTCGGGAGCAAGAACGGCAAGGAGGAGGCGGCGACCAAGAACAACCACGCGGTGGCCTTTTTCCTGCAGGTGGCGGTCTTCGCCGAGTTCGCCGGCGATGCCGCCGCGCTGGCGGAGTGCCGCAAGCGATTCAAGGAAGTCTTCGTGCCGAGGCAAATGGCACCGGATGGAAGCTTCCCTCAGGAACTCGCGCGGACGAAGCCTTACGCATACTCGATCTTCCAGCTCGATAACATGGCCACCCTCTGCCAAGTACTAGGCTTGCCGGAGGACAAGCTCTGGACCTTCGCCCTCCCCGACGGCCGCGGGATGGCGAAAGGCATGGGCTACCTCTATCCCTATCTGGAGGACAAATCGAAGTGGCCGCTCAAGCCGGACGTCCAGGCGTGGGAAGGCTGGCCCGCCCGCCAACCCTGTCTGCTCTTCGCCGGCATCGCCCTCGGCGAGCCCCGCTACACCGCCCTGTGGATGAAGCTGGAGCCGGATCCCCGCGATGCGGAAGTGAGGCGCAACATCGCCATCACGCAGCCCCTCCTGTGGCTGGAGAGGTAGCCGCCCACTCATTCATGTAGCTGTGCCCGCCGGATCGCTGCGGGCAAAATGCCAAGGTCGGAGAAGGAGGTTTCCCCAAGGATCTCGCTCCGCCAGCCCGAAACCCAGAAAACTCATGATCCATCCCCAACTTCCGGGGGGGCGCGCCGCCCTCCTGACAGCCGCCGCATCGCTCGTCGTCATCACCGCTCCGGCCCCCGCCGCGACCAAAACCTGGGATGGCGGCGGTGCCGATGACAACTGGCAAACCGGTCTGAACTGGAATGCCGACACCGCGCCCCTCCCCGCCGACCAACTGGTCTTCGCCGGGGCGCTGCGGCCCGCTCCGGCCAACGATTTCACCGCGGGCACCGCTTTCAACGGTATCAGCGTGAGCGCCGGTGCCGCCGCCTTCACCCTCTCCGGAAACGCGGTTTCCCTCACCCGCCCGATCTCGGCCGGCGGTGTCGCGGTTTCCGGCGGCACGGTCATCAACAGCTCCGCGAACCTGCTGAGCCTCACGCTGCCGGTCGATCTGGCCTCCGGCAAGCAATCGATCACCAGTCCTACCGGCGGGGGCGGCATCAACTTCAGCGGGGCTTTCACCCGCTCCGCCAACAACTCGGTGGTCTTCAGCCGCTCGGGCGGCCACATCAATTTCAACGGCTCCGGCCTGGCCAACGATGCCAGCGGCATTCTCGGCGGCTGGGCGGTAATCGGCGACGACTGGGCCACCCTCAACGGCAGCGGCAATGTGGTGGCCTACACCGGCTACACCGGCATCGCTTCCGGGGCGATCACCACCGGTCCGAACCTCAACTACCGTTTCACCGACGAAACGGGAGACATCACCGCCGCCACGGGCACGACGATCAACACCCTGCAGGCGAAGATCAGTGCCAACCGCAACCTGAACATCACCGGTCAAATGCGGCTCAGCCCGAACGGCGGCATTTACCGGCTGGGCACTTCCACCGCCGGCGTCTTCGGGGTCCAAGGAGCGGGCAGCACCCTGACCGCGGACGGCGGCGGCGCGATCAACCTGTGGGATGCCACGACCTCCGCCGGCAACTTCGCCGCCACCAACAACAACCTGCGGGTGGACTCGGTGATCACCGACGACGGCGCGAGCCCGGTCTCGGTGAACATCATGGGCTACGTCCAGATGGGCAGCGCCACCGCGGGCGCGAATACCTACAGCGGCGGCACCTACATCAACCAAGGTCGTGTCCAAGCCGGCAATCCCGCCAGCTTCGGCACCGGCCCGGTCACCGTGTATCCCGGGGGCCAGGCGTTCACCAACTCGGCGAATACCTTCGCCAATTCCTTCAACGTCTCCGGCAACGGCACCACCGAAACCAACAGCGGGGTGAACGACGGCGCGGGCGCGATCCGGCTGGGTACGGGATCAACCGTCTCCGGCACCGTCACCTACTCCGGCGCGACCCGTCTGACCACGAACTCGAGCGCGACCGGGGCCGGCGGCACCTTCTCCGGCCGCATCACCGGCAGCGGGGCCCTGCAGGTCGGGGGCTTCGGCTCGTCCCCGGCACTCATGAATTTCTCCAACACCGGCACGCCGAACGACTGGGACGGCCCGCTCACGATCAGCTCGCTCTCGACCTCCCGCATCTTCACGCTGCGGCTCGGGGCCGCCGAGCAGATTCCCGACACCAGCAGCGTGACCGTCACCGGAGTCGGAGCCGCGACCTCGACCTTCGAGTTGAACGGCTTCAATGAAACCATCGGCGGCCTGAACAGTGCCGCCAGCACCCTGCCGGTGGTCTCGAACATGGCCTCCTCAACCACCTCCACGCTCACGGTCGGGGCGAACAATGCCGACGGTGATTTCGGAGGCACGTTGCAGGACAAGAGCACCGACCCGACCAGCACCCTGAACCTGGTGAAGACCGGCGGCGGCAAGCAAATCCTGCGCGGGCTCTCGACCTACTTCGGCACCACCACCGTGGACGGGGGCACGCTGGAGTGCATCGGAGGGTTCTTCGGCCTAGGCGACATCACCGTGAATCCCGGCGCCACCCTGGCCGCGAACGACGTGGTTTCCGGCAACGTCATTCTGGCGGGCGGCACGCTTCGTCCCAGCCTGGTCAATTTCGGCCAACTCGCGCTCTCGGGAGATCTCACCATCGGCACCGGATCGACGCTCGACCTGAGCACCGCCGCCCTTCCCAACCCGCCGGTCATCGTCACCGGCAACGTGATGCCCACGGGTGGTGCGGGCAGCGTGACGGTGAACCTCAGCGGTACCGAGCCGAGCGTGGGTCAGCACCAGCTCATCACCTACTCCGGGGCCGGTCCGATCGGCGGGTCCGGTGCGGCGTCCTTCGTGCTAGGCCAGAAGCCGCCGCGGATGGTCGCCACCCTCGTCGAGGATATCGGCAACAAGGCCTTGGTCCTCGACGTGACGGCCAGCGGGGTGTCCGCGCAGTGGACGGGGGCGCTAAGCAGCGAATGGAGCACGGCAACCCTGGCCGAGCCGAAAAACTGGGTGCTCAGCAATAGCCCCGGCACCACCACCGACTTCCTCTCCAACGACTCGGTCATCTTCAACGACAGCGCGACCGGCAATACGGTGGACATCAGTGCCGACGACGTCTCCGCCTCCGCGATCACCTTCGACAACACCGACGACGACTACACCCTCACCGGCAGCAAGGGCATCATCGGCGCGGGCATCCTGACGAAGAACGGCGCCGGCAAGCTGACGGTGACCAACCCGAACGGCTACACCGGCGGCACCGTGATCACCGCGGGCACCGTCGAGGTGGGCAATGGCGGCAGCCTCGGCACCTCCCAGATCCACAACGAAGGCCTGCTCGTCATCAACCGGAGCGACGACAGCACCTTCACCCCCGTCATCGAAGGCTTCGGGGATCTCCACCTCACCGGTACCGGAACCACTACCTTGAGCGGTGCCAATCTCTACGACGGCGATACCGTGGTCTCGGCGGGCACCGCCCGGGTGACGAACAACGCCTCGCTGGGCACCGGCCCCGTGCAGGTGCAGGCGGGCGGCGCGGTGGATCTTGCCGGCAACCCGGCGAATAACCACAACTTCGGGGCCAAGCAATTCCTCATCTCCGGCAACGGTCCGACCGGAACCGGCGCACTGGTCCATAGCGGCACCGTCAACCAATTGAACGCCTACCAAGCGGTGGCGCTCGAGGCGGATGCCAGCGTGGGCGGGACCGGCCGCTTCGACATCCGCGGCGGCATCCCGGTGCTCGATCTGAACGGCCATACCCTGCGCAAGCGGGGGACGAACCAGTTCACGCTGGTGGCCGCAACCGTGGAAGACGGCGGCACGATCATCGTCGAGCAGGGACTCTTCGCGATCGAGACGACCAGCACGACCAACGGGAGCGGCTCGGTGATCGTCGAGCCCGGCGCTTACGGCGGATTCTACCAGAACGTCCCGCCCATCGGCGGCGGCGTGACCTGGACCTACACGCTGCGCGAGGGCTCCGCGATCGGCAATGCAGGTGCCGCCCTGGCGACCATTCCGGCTCCGATCGTCCTGGAAGGCAACGCGCAGTTGGTCGGCTTCAATGCCAGCGCCCCCGATCCCGCCTTCAACCGCCCGCTGACCCTGACCGGCGATATCACCGAAAGCGGCGGCTCCTACGGACTTGCCAAGAACGGGATCAGCGTCGTGACGCTCACCGGCACCGGCAGCACCTAGACCGGCCCCACCTCGGTCAATGCCGGCTCGCTGATCGTCGATGGCGCCCTCACCAACTCGCCCGTCTCGGTGGCTGCGGGTGCAACTCTCGGAGGTACGGGTGTGCTCGGCGGGACGATCGTGGGCAACGGGATCGTTTCGCCGGGCATGGCGCTCACCGGGACCTTCAGCACGGGCTCCGCCACCTTCGGCGGCACCGGCTCGCTGGCCGTACAGATCGACTCCGGCACCCTGGCCACCGACAAGCTCGTGGTCACCGGCTCGCTGGACCTCGGCGGAGCCGCATTGACCGTGACCGATCTCGGCACGGCGACCTTGGCGGCGGGAACGAAGTTCGTGATCGCCAGTCATACCGGTGGGGTCACCGGGGTCTTCTCGAATGTCGCCGATGGCGGCAGCCTGACGGTGGGCGACAACACCTTCACCGTGGATTACGACGAGGTCGTTCTCGGCCAACCCTCGGTCACCCTCACCGTGGTCGCCGCCTCCGCTTACGACGAATGGGCCGCACTCAGGGGTCTGACCGCCGGCAACAACGGCAAGCTGGACGATCCGGACCATGACGGGATGGAGAACATCGTCGAATTCGGCATCGACGGGAACCCGCTCGGCGGTAGCGAGGGCAAGCTCGCCGCCCTGATCACCGACGTGGACCCCGGTGCCGGGGTGGAAAACGCCTTCGTGCTGACGGTTCCGATCCGCACGGGAGCCACCTTCAGCGGGCCGGGAGACCTCGTCTCCCCCGCGATCGACGGTGTCATCTACTCGATCCAAGGGTCGACCGGCCTGGCCGACTTCACGAACCTCGACGTGAACGAGGTC
>CAMLOZ010000044.1 GCA_946481625.1 uncultured Haloferula sp.
GCTTCGCGCTCCAGCGGGTGCTCGGCGGCGTGGTGTTCTCCACGGGGTTGATCCTGGTCGTGGTCGCGGGCGGGGAACTCTTCACCGGGAACAACCTGATGGTGATGAGCTGGGTGAGCTGCCGCATCTCCACCCGCCTGCTGCTGCGGAATCTCGTGATCGTTTACGTGGCGAATGCCGCGGGTGCCATCGGGCTTGCCGGGCTGGTCGCCTTGTCGGGACACGCGGAGTTTCATGACGGACTGATCGGCGACACGGCGGTGGGAATCGCGCGGGCCAAGGTTTCGCCCGGTTTCGCGGAGGCGTTCTTCAAGGGCATCTTGTGCAATCTGCTCGTGTGCCTCGGCGTTTGGCTGGCCATGGCGGGCCGCAGCGTCACGGACAAGGTGGTGGCGGTCGTCTTTCCGATCTCGGCATTCGTCGCGGCCGGCTTCGAGCACTCGGTGGCGAACATGTACTTTGTCCCGCTCGGATTGTTCCTGGGAGGAGCCGCGGCTTCGCCGGATCTTTCCTGGAGCGCCTTCCTCGTGAACAACCTGTTGCCGGTCACCATGGGAAATCTTGTGGGCGGGGCAGGCATGGTCGGAGCGGTCTATCATGTCATCTACCGCCGGGGTGAGAGTGGGAATACCGGGACCTGACCCCGCAAGGCCACGCCGCTTGCCAGAAGCGGCATCCTTGCCTTGGAAAAACCGGCGGATGGAAGTCCGGGGCCGCGCCGTGGCTAGGGGCCGGCAAGCAGGCTGTCATCCTTGGCTTGCTGGCAAGCCAAGCACAAGGATACGGAAGGCTTGGCGCGGAGACGTTCGAGAGGAATCGTTTTTCCACAACGGGCACATTGCCGGTAGGTGCCGGCGTCCAAGCGTTGAAGCGCAAGCTCGATCTTCTGCAGGAGCCTCCCGCGGTCTTCGGTGACCTTTGCTTCGACCATGTCGTCGGCGGCCCGGGTGGCTTGTTCCTCCAAGTCATTGCCGTTGTCTCCGGCCTCGAGGCCGGGGAACGAGCCGTGAGTGGACACTTCGGCGGTGAGTTGCTCCCGCTGTTCCAGCAACCGTGTCCGGAACCATTCGATTTCCTCCTGTTCCATAGATTGCAATGATAGCACCGGAAGCGCGGAATGCCTGCCTGATTGTTGCTGAATACCACGCATCAGCCATTGTTATCCCATGCGCGAAAGTCAGCCTCCGGCCCCGGCGATCTGCTCCTGGCGCCAAGGGGACGGGGCTTTTCCCACGATCCGCAGGAAGCTGCGGTTGAATTGGGACAGGGATTGATAGCCGACCTCGAAGGCGACTTCGGACACGCGTTTCTCCAGCTTCAAGAGTTCCCGCTTGGCCCACTCGATCCGGCACCGGTTCACATAGTCGGTGAGGGTGAGGCTGGTGACTTCCTTGAACAATCTGCAAAAGTGGGAATCGCTGAGGCCCGCGACGCGCGCGAGCTCGCCCAAGGTGAAATTTTCCCCGAGGTGGGAGTGGATGTAGCGGCGGGCCTTGCCGATCGCAGCCGGTTCCCTGCCTTCCTCGATGACCGCGAGCGATTCCGCGTAACGGCTGAGTTGGTCGGCAAAGCTCTGCAGAAGCGTGACCATGCTCGCATAGCGCTCCGGTTCCAGGGTCCGGGTCTCGAAGTAAGCCTTGCGGAGGAGCCCGATCGTCGCCGCGCCCAAGGTTTTCTTTCCGACGGTCCGGAGAGCGGCTTCGAACTGCTCATGATCCGGGGTTCGGCAGAAGACCTGTCCGGTCTTCAGGTAACCCACGGTCGAGCGGCCGACCGTCACCGGCACCGCGGATGCCGTCAGGCCTGCAAAGCATTGGCATGACGAGGGGCCTGTGACACTGGCCTCCTGAAGCAAGCGCCGGTTCGTTTCGATGCATGCGGCGCAGGCGCTCTTGCAGCGGTGTAGTACTTCGCAGAACGGGCTATGGTGCGACGCTTGGTCGGGGATACATCCATCCTCCAGATCGGGTGGGACCAGAATCAAGGGCAGGCCCGTTGCGGTTTGAAATGCTTTCTGATAGTTGCAGAATGTCGAGGATTCCGCCAACCTATCCGAAAGGCCGGATTCAAATTGAATGCTGGTTTTCATGATTTTCGTCCGGTCGATCTTTCGCAGTATGGATTCGATCAGGGCATGAGGAAGATTATTTTGGGAGGATGCGCGTTTCTCAAGGAGGGCGAGATCGGGGTGACTGTGAAGGCCGA
Organism: uncultured Haloferula sp.; assembly: GCA_946481625.1. The sequence continues at coordinate 2,206 of CAMLOZ010000044.1, forward strand.
ATTTGGACGATGATTTGATGTTGATTGTCAGTTAGTAGTGGAGATTGTCGGGGTCGAATGGAGGATCGGCGGGAGGTGGGGGTGGCTTGAATTAGTCGGAGGGAATGTAAATGTTTGAAGAGTAGTTTCCTCCCTTTGAATGAATGCCGGGTGATTTTCGCGGACTATTTAAATGTTAGATCATGCCGCCGGGCGGGTTGATCATATTTTGAGGTAAGCGATGCCTTATTTGCCGATTGCTTGGTATCCCGCGGATATGGCGCTAGGGACCACGATGACGAAGGGAAGACCCAACTGAAGCCGGCACCCGGCGTGCGGAACGCGGAAGCCTTCACCCTCGTCTCTCTCCCTCTTCCCTCCAATGAATTCGCAGCCGGCGGGAATCCCCCGGACTGCGTGCGATGCCGATTCCCGTCCTTCTTGTTCTTCCCGCCGCTGCCCGAGGCCTGCGGCACAATGCCTGTCGCCATGAAAACACCGATTCTCTCCGTCCTGTCCTGCACGTTCCTTTTCAAGCGGACGTGGTCCGTATCTCCCGGTACCCCGAAGCAGCTGCCGAGATTTCCAGCCGCCCGGCCCACGATGGCCCGCGTCTTCCCGATGCTGTCTTTCCTGCTGTTTCTCGGTGCCGGGCTTTGTCCCGCAGCGCCCTACCCCCGGGAAGGAATGCCGGTCGAATGGGTGCAGCCGAACGGTGACCGTATCCATCTGCGCGTGTTCGGCGACGAGTTCTACGCGCGTACTGCCACCGGTGACGGCCGGACCGTCATCTTCAATCCCGGCGATTTGACCTACTACTATGCGCGTCGGGGACCGGACGGAGAGTCGTTGGTGGCCTCCGAGGTCCCGGTGGGAGATGCAGCACCCGCGGACGTGCCGCCCGGCCTTTCTGAGCCCGCTTCCGCGATCACCGCGATTCGCGACGCGAACCGGAAGATCTTCGCACCCGATGCCGACAGGAAATGGGCCGAGCGGGTCCAGGCCGCAAGGGACCGGAGGCTGCGGGGTATTCAGCCGCGCGATATCGAGATGCCGGTGCCGCCATTCACCGGCGGGGTGACCTGCCTCGCCATTCCGGTTCAGTTTCCCGACGACCCCGCCACGGTCGGAAGCGATCCGCTCGACATGCCCGTGAGCCACGAGAAGGTCACGCGCTACTGCAATGAAACCGGCTACGGGGACGACGGAAATGCCGGATCGATCCGGGACTACTTCCACGATCAATCGACCGGGCTGGTCACCGTCTCGCACGAGGTCGCGCCCATCGTCACCCTGCCATGGCCGCGGAACTACTACAACTACTTCGACTACCCGGACAATGCCGTGATCCGGGGATCGGGCCAAGCGGGCAGGATGCTCGTCGCCGATGCCATCGCCGCACTCCAGGCGATGAGCTTCGACTTCTCCTCCCTCACGCAGAGCTCGGGCAACCGTGTGCTTGCCACCAGCGTGTTGTTCGCGGGCCCCAACTCGGGTGCCTGGGCCGCGGGCCTGTGGCCGCACAAGTTCTTCATGGATCCCGAGATCAACGTCGGCACCGTTTCCGAGCCGATCATCATCTCGAACTACCAGATCACGGATGTCCCCTCGCCAGCCCTGCCCATCGGCACCTATTTGCATGAGCTGAGCCACCTCGCTTTCGATTTCCCCGACTTCTACGACTACGGCGGAGAGTCCGCGGGTCTGGGCTACCACTGCCTGATGGCCGGGGGAAACTGGATCGATGGCGGGAGAACCCCGGCATCGCTGGACCTCTACCTGAAGAGTGTCGCCGGATGGGCGAACATCATCGACCTGGCTCCGGGGCAATCCCATCTGGCAAGCCTCGCCACCACGGGGAACCAAGGCCGCCGCCTCTCCAAGCCGGGAAGCCCCACCGAATATTTCCTCATCGAGAACCGGGGAGCCGGGGACAAATGGGCGGCCCAGCTCCCGGACCATGGCATCGCGATCTGGCATGTCGACGAGTCGATCTATGGCAATGGCTACGAGCAGATGACGCCGACCCAGCACTACCAACTGTCGCTGGAGCAGGCGGACGGGCAATTCCATCTCGAGAACAATAACAATGTAGGAGATTCCCACGATCTCTTCGACAGCTCTGACCCTTTGTTCAACGATGGGACGCTGCCGGACGCCCGCTGGTGGAGCGGCGAGAGTTCGGGCATCGCCCTCGAAGTCCTGAGCACGCCGGGAACCACGATGAATGTGCTCTTCTCGGGCGAGATCCCGCTGGGCCCCGCGCTTGACGCGGCATCGCTGGCCTGGGCCACGGACCCCGCGCATCCATGGGCCGGGCAGACCGCCGTCACCCACGACGGCACGGATGCCGCGGCCAGCGGGGCCGTCGGGGACGGGCAATCCAGTTGGGTGGAGACCACCGTGACCGGGCCGGGCACCCTCGTCTTCTGGTGGAGGGTTTCCTCGCAAGCCGGCGGCGACTTCCTGCGCTTCCGGGTGGATGGCGTGGAGCTTACCCTCGTCCCCGCGATCTCAGGGTCCGTGGACTGGGCGCACCGCTCGGCGGCGATTCCTCCGGGAGTCCACAGCGTCCGCTGGAGCTACGAGAAGAATGGCACCCTCGCCGCCGGTGCGGATGCAGGGTGGTTGGATGAGATCGCCTTTTACTCCGGTGTCGCTGCGGATGTCCTGGTCACTACCGCGGTGGACGAGTCGAACGGTACGCTCAATCCCGCGGTGGGAACCGGAACCTCGTTGAGGGAAGCGATTCTCCATGCCCCGGATTCTACTGTCATCGGCTTCGTGCCGGAATTTGACGAGGGCACGATCACCCTTTCCAGCGGCCAGCTTCTCATCACGAAGAATCTCACGCTGGACGCCAGCAATCTCTCCTCGGGCGTCGCGATTTCCGGCGACGACGATACCCGTGTCTTCGACATCCAGGCGGGGAAGGCCGTCGTGATGAACAAGCTGCAGATCATCGACGGCGAGGTATCGGGGGACGGCGGCGGAATCCGCAACGCGGGCACGCTGACGCTGAACAACTGTGAGGTGTTCTCCAATGAAGCGTCGGATGATGGAGCGGGCATTTTCAGTTCCGGACCGCTCACCTTGAATGCGACTACGGTGATCTGGAACTCCTCCGGCAGCACGGGAGGCGGCGTGGTTGCGGAAGATGTGCTAACGCTAACCGGCTGCGCGTTTGTCGGCAATACCGCGTCTACAAATGGTGGCGGGCTCTATGGCAACGACGCGACGGCGACCATCAGTGAATCCACCTTCGAGTCGAACAGCTCCGGGGGTTCTCCCGGTGGAGGCGCCATCGACAGTGACAACGGAGGGACCATGACGCTGACCGCTTGCAGCCTTTTTGGAAATACCTCCAGCACGAAGGGCGGGGCGATCGAGAACGACGGCACGCTCTCGCTCGTGGCCTGCACCCTCTCGGGGAATACGGCCACCGGCAATGGAGGCGCGATCGAACATGTCGCCGGTGTGCTGACACTGACCTCCTGCACCTTGAGCGGTAACTCCGGGGATGTGGGAGGTGCCATCGATGGTGACGGGACCAGCACGATCCGGCTTTACTCCTGCACCGTCTCCGCCAACCACGCAACGAACAACGGAGGCGGGATCGAGGAAACCACCGGGACCCTCTTGCTTGAGAACTCCATCGTCGCGGGAAACACGGCGGTCAATTCCGCGCCCGATCTCAAGGTGAGCGGGATCAATACGCAAGGCGGGGTGAATCTGATCTCCAGCACCGACGGACTGGGGGGAAGCTTCGCCGGCATCGTCGGCAGCCCGAGTCTTGCCGCGCTCGGCAATTACGGCGGCACGACCCAGACCATGTTGCCGCTGCCGGGATCGCTAGCCATCGATGCGGGGGGTGCCACGGCTCTCACGGTGGATCAGCGCGGCTTGCCGCGGGTCATCGGTGCCGGCCTGGACATCGGTTCGGTGGAGGTGCAGCCCTCCGGTCTGGTCACGACAGCCGCCAACTCCGGACCCGGCTCCCTGCGGGATACCGTTTCCGCCATCACCTCCGGCGGCATCATAACCTTTGCCTCCGGCCTGGACGGAGCGACCATCGATCTCACCGGGGTGATCCCTCTCGCCAAGGACCTGACCATCGACGCATCGGCGCTGGAACAACTCACGATCTCCGCCCATGCCTTCCAAGCCTTCCAGATAGCCTCCGGCAAAACGGTGCGGCTGGTCAATCTCGAGATCCGCGACGGCGGGGCGATCAATGGTGGTGCCATCGGCAACGAAGGGAACCTCACGCTGGAAGATTGCTCCCTTTCCTACAACGACGCCAACAATGGCGGGGCGATCCACAATGCGGAGGGCGCGGTCCTCGATTTGATCCGCTGCGATCTTCTCTTGAATTCCGCTTTTTTCGGCGGGGCGATCCACAATGAAGGCGAGCTGACGATGTCGGACTGCACGCTGGCGGACAACTATGCGGACGAGGAGGGCGGTGCCGTTTTCAACACCGGCAGCGTCACGGCAAGCGACAGCTCCGTCTCCGGCAATAGCGCGACCCTCTTCGGCGGCGGCATCGCCAGTTCCGGCATGCTTTCGATGTCCCGCTGCACGGTTGCCGCCAACTTCTCTGCCGACAGCGGGGGAGGCATCAGGGGCGGGGGTGTCTTCACCGCATGCTCCTTCTATGAAAACACTTCCATTGGCGATGGCGGCGCGATCGTCCATGGAAGCGGGCCGCTGACGTTGATCAACTGCACGCTCGCGAACAACTTCGCGTTCTTTTTCGGCGGGGCGGTTGGGAGCAATGGCACCATGATCGCCATGTCCTGCACCATCCACGGGAACACCGCATCCTCCGAAGGGGGTGGAATCGCGATCGAAGAAGGCGGTTCGCTCACCCTCGCGAATTCGATCGTCGCTCATAACCACGCGACCGACCTCGGACCCGACATCCGCGGTTCCATCGATTCCGAGACCGGGGTCAACTTGCTCGGCACGACCGAGGGGCTTACCGGGGGATTCGCCGGGATCACCGGATCGCCGGAGCTGATGCCGCCCGGCAACTATGGAGGCTCCACGCGCACGCTGCTGCCCTTGCCGGGATCACCGGTGATTGATGCGGGCGGCGTGACCCCGCTCTCCACCGACCAGCGCGGTTTCCCAAGGGTGTCCGGATCGGCGGTCGATATCGGAGCGGTGGAGGTGCAACCCGCACTCGTGGTCACCACTGCCGCGGACTCCGGGCCCGGCTCCTTGAGGGATACGATCGCCGGGGCCGCGGACGGGTCCGTCATCACCTTCAATTCATCCTTGGAGGGCACCACCCTCCATGTGGCGAGCGGGGGCGAGAACGCCGAGAACAATCCGCTTGTCTTCAGCAGCAACGTGATCCTCGAGGCTTCCGGGATCGGCGGGGTGGCGCTCACCCCGTCCGGCCACACCAGCCTCGTCTCGGTCAATCCGGAGGCCACCGTGGCCATCATCGGGGTGGAATTCCGGAATGGCTGGGGAGGAGCCATTCACAACCAAGGACGATTGCTGCTGGGGGATTGCGGCTTCACGGGGAGCTTCGCGGTGGAAGGCGGCGCGATCTTCAACGCGGCGGATGCGGAACTCACCTTGGAGGGCTGCCGCCTGTGGGCAAACTTCGCCGATTCCGGCGGTGCGATCTTCAACGAAGGGGAGCTGACATTGGCCGGTACCGTCCTGTCCGGAAATGAGGCCGAGCAGCAGGGCGGAGGAGTTTTCAGCAGCGGCATGCTGACGATGACGGACTCGGTGTTCGTGAGGAACGGCTCCTCGAACTTCGGTGCGGCCATCTATAGCACCGGCGTGCTGGATATGACCCGCTGCACCGTGGAGCGGAACAATTCAGCGGACAGCGGTGCCGGAATGGTCGTCAGCGGTGCCGCCACGGTGGAAGCCTGCACCTTCTCGGGGAACAACTGCGGTGGAAGCGGCGGGGGGATCGTCCACTCGGGCGGCACGCTTGATCTCACCCTCTGCACGATCCATGGAAACCGGGCCGGCGCGGACTTCGGCGGGGGCGTCTTCAGCAATGGCACCCTCCATGTCGATGCCTGTACCATCGCCGGCAATGAGGCCGCCATCGAGGGCGGCGGGATCTACCTGGACATCAGCGCGGGCCTGACCCTGCGGAACACGATCGTCTCCGGGAACACCGCCTTCGACTTCGCCCCGGATCTGAGCGGGGCCATCGGCACCCAGGCCGGCGTCAACCTGCTGGGAAGTACGGAAGGCGTCGTAGGCGGATTCTCGGGAATCACCGGCGATGCGATGCTGCCGGAGCCGGGCCTTTACGGCGGACCCACGCTCACCATGCCGCCGCTCGCGGGATCCCCGGCGATCGATGCGGGTGGCACCACCTTCCACGTCGCGGACCAGCGCGGCTTCCCCCGCGTGGTTGGCGGCACCGTGGACATCGGGGCCGTGGAAACGGGGAACTCCGTTCCGGTGGTGGTGGTGAACACGACCGCGGATGAAAACGACGGCATCGGCACCGGCGGTGTTTCCCTGCGCGACGCTCTTGCGGGGGCGGATGCGGGCTCGATCATTTCCTTCGCCCCGGCGCTGGACGGTGACACGATCACGCTGGCCCTGGGCCAGCTCGTCGTGGACAAGAACCTGACCGTCGATGCCTCGGCGCTCGCTTTCGGTGTCATGGTGACCGGCGATGTTTCCCGCGGCTTCGAAGTCCCGCAGGGCAGACATGCGATCATGCGGGGATTGCGTGTGGCCAATATCAGCAACGATGAATCCGCTTCGACCGACGGCGCGGGGGTTTTCAATGCGGGCGATCTCGAACTCTCCGGCTGCTCTTTTGCCGGAAACACGGGCGACCAAGGCGGGGCGGTTCACAATACCTTCGACGGCCGCCTGTTGATGGCGGACTGCCGGGTCTCCGGCAATGAAGGCCAGGACGAGGGCGGCGGGCTCTTCAACGCGGGCGAGGCGGAATTGACCGGCTGTGACTTCCCGGGCAACGGAACCTTCACGGATGGCGCGGGGATCTACAATGCCGGCACCCTCGCGCTGGCCACTTGTTCGTTCTCGGGAAACTTCGCGAATTTCGGCGGCGGCGGTTTGTTCAATGACGGTCCCGCCGAACTCGATCGCTGCGAGTTCTCCGGCAACGTCTCGGAGGGAGGGTTCGGGGGCGGGATACTGAATTCCGATTCGTTGGTCGCCACAGCCACCGCCATCTGCGGGAACGAGTCGCGGGCGGACGGCACCGGAGCGGGAATCGGGAACTCCGGCAACCTGACCCTTACGGCCTGCTCCGTCTCAAACAACACCGTCGGCTATGAGGGCAGCGGGATCGATACCACGGGACCGCTGACGATGACCGACACCACGGTGGAAGGAAACCGCTCGGAAGGAAACGGCGCGGGGATCTACCTCCGCGGCTCCACGGCAACTCTTTCCCGCTGCACCGTCTCCGGAAACACGAGCCGGCTCAATGGCGGCGGCTTCTACCAGCATGCCGGTGCCCTCACGCTGACGAATTCCACGGTGGCGGGGAATGAAGCGGAGGAGGATCTGGGCGGCGGGTTCTTCAGCCACGCCGGCACGCTCGCCATCACTTCCTCGACGATCTCGGGGAACCAAGCCGTCTATGAAGGTGGTGGCATTTATCTCACCGCCGGGGTCCCCTTGACCCTGAACAACACGATCATCGCCGGAAATACCGCCTTTGACACCGGCCCGGATCTCCGCGGCGCGCTCGGCACCCAGCTCGGCGTCAATTTGCTGGGCACCACGGACGGGGTCACCGGCTCGTTCTCCGGCATCGTGGGAGACGCGATGCTCCAGCCGCTCGGGCTCAATGGCGGGCCCACCTTGACCATGCCGCCGCTCGCGGGGTCCCCGGCGATCAACGCGGGAGGGGCTACGGCGCTCACCGTAGATCAGCGCGGCTACACCCGCGTGCTCGGCGGGACGGTGGACATAGGTGCGGTCGAGACCGGCAACGCGATCCCCACGGTGGTGGTGGATACCACCGTGGATGAGAATGACGGCATCGGCGCCGGGGATATCTCGCTGCGTGACGCGCTGACGGAAGCGGAGGCCGGCTCGATCATCTCCTTCGCGCCCGCCTTGAGCGGACAGACGATGACACTGACGGTGGACCAACTGATGGTGGAGAAGAACCTCAGCGTCGACGCCTCCTCCCTGCCTGCCGGACTCACCATTACCGGCGGCACCGCGCGGGGATTGAAGGTCCTGCTTGGCAGGCATGCGGCCATCAAGGGGCTGACCCTCGCCGGCATCATCTCCGGTGAAGAACACGGGGCCGCGGTGCTGAACGAGGGGGATCTGTACATGGACGCCTGCACGCTCTCCGGAAACACCGGGGAGCGCGGCGGGGCCATCCACAATGCCTCCTTCGCCCGCCTCGCCCTTTCCAACTGCACGCTCCACGATAACGAAGGGACCGACGACGGCGGCGGGATCTACAACTCCGGAACCGCCACCTTGGAGGGCTGCGTGCTCACCAGCAATGGTACGGGGGCGGACGGAGCGGGGATTTACAATACCGGCACCCTCTCGCTCGCGACAACTCTCGTCTCCACGGGATCCACCAATGGCGTTGGCGGAGGGCTCGCGAATGAAGGGCATGCCACCCTGGATCGCTGCACCTTCAGCGAAAACGTGTCCGAAGTCGGTTCGGGAGGCGGTGCGGAGAATTTCAGCGGCGCGGTGATGACCGCCACCAACTGCACCTTCACGGGGAACATCGCGGATGACGATGGCGGTGCCGGCGCCGGGATCCTCAATGCCGGAACCCTGTCCCTCAACCATTGCTCCGTCATCGCGAACGGAATCGACCTGGTCATCCCTGGCGGCGGAATCTACAACACGCCGGCCGGGCAACTGAGCCTCGTGAATTCCATCGTCGCGGGCAATTCCCCTTCCTCGCCGTCGCCGGACATCCAGGGGAGCATCACCGAACTCGGCGGCGTCAATCAGGTCAGCTCGACCGCCGGGATCACCACGCTCTTCTCGGGCGTGGTCGGCGATCCCCTGCTTGCTCCGCTCGGCGACTATGGCGGGCCGGTACCGGTGATGCCTCCCCTGCCCGGCGCTCCGGCGATCGAGGCCGCGGAACTGTTGCCGAATACTCCCGCAACGGATCAATTGGGCAATCCGCGACCTGCCGGTCCCGCCCCGGACATCGGCGCGGTCGAAGCCGTGCCTTTCGGTCTCCTTGGCTTGGAGGATCTCGACGAGGATGGAATTCCGGATCTCCTGGAAGCCCCGCTCGGGCTCACGGTGGGGTCGGACGATTCCGACAGCGATGCCGATGGCGACGGCTCCACGGATGCCGAAGAAATCGGGAACATGACCGACCCCTTCGATCCCGCGGCCTACTTGCGAATCGTCGCGTTCGCAAAGGCACCCGGATTCGATCCGGTGACCGATCCGCGGTTCAACATCAGCTTCCCGACAT
>CAMLOZ010000045.1 GCA_946481625.1 uncultured Haloferula sp.
CATCGCCGAGCGCCGCGTGCCGCAGGACGGCCGTATCGTGAAGCAGGTCGGCGACCGCCAGGTCGACATGCGTGTTTCCACGCTGCCGACCCAGTACGGCGAGTCGGTGGTGCTCCGCGTTCTCGACCGCTCTTCCGTCAACCTTTCCTTGGAAGCCCTCTCGCTGCCGCCCTCGATCTACGAGTACATTTGCGACACCATCGAGAAGCCGAACGGCATCTTCATCGTGACCGGCCCCACCGGTGCCGGCAAGACCACCACCCTCTACGCGGCGCTCCAGCGCATCAACACGATCGATGCCAAGCTCCTGACCGCCGAGGACCCGGTGGAATACGACATCGACGGCATCATCCAGATCCCCGTGAACGAGGGGATCGGCCTGACCTTCCCGCGCGTGCTCCGCGCCTTCCTCCGTCAGGATCCGGACCGGATCATGGTCGGGGAGATGCGCGACATGGACACCGCGCAGATCGCGATCCAGGCCTCGCTGACCGGTCACTTGGTGCTCTCGACCCTCCACACCAACGACGCGCCCGGTGCGGTAACCCGTCTGGTGGACATGGGTTGCGAACCGTTCCTGGTCGCGGCTTCGTTGGAAGGTGTTCTGGCTCAGCGACTTGTGCGGACCATCTGCAAGAACTGCAAGGCCTCCTACGAGCCGAACGAGAGCATCCTGACCCAACTCGGCGTGGCGGTCCACGAACTGGGCGACAAGGATTTCTTCACCGGCCGAGGCTGCGAGGTGTGCGGCAACAGCGGTTACAAGGGTCGGAAAGGCCTCTACGAACTGCTCGACATCACCGACCCCATCCGGGAACTCATCACCGACCGGGCCCCGACCGTCGTGATCAAACAGAAGGCGATGGAGCTCGGCATGCAGACCCTCCGCGAGGACGGCCTGCGAAACATCTACCTCGGCCACACCACCATCGAGGAAGTTCTGAAATACACCTGATTGACACGAACCGGCGCGAATTTTGAGTCGCCAGCATCCATTTGTGCGATCACATTCCCATCACTCGATTTAAAAACAACCCCATGCCTCAGTTCCAATTCACCGCCGCCGACGCCAAGGGCGAGCAGATGTCCGGCACGATCGAATCGACGAGCGAAGCCGAAGCCATCCAGCAGCTCCGTTCCCAAGGCTACTACCCCCTGCAGGTTGTCGAGGCCGGCAAGGGCAAGCTCGCCAAGAAGGCCGCCAAGAAAGGGAAGGCCGCTCCGGGACAGAAGAAAGGTCCCAAAGCCACCACCGGCGGTCGCATCAAGCCGAAGATCCTGATGATCTTCACCCGTCAGCTTGCGACGCTGATCGATTCCGGCCTGCCCTTGCTGCGCGGCCTCACCGTGCTTTCCAAGCAGGAGCCCAATCCGGTGCTCCGCGGCACCATCGCCGCGCTCGCCGATTCGGTGCAGTCCGGTTCCACCTTCTCCGAAGCGCTCGCGCAGCACCCGAAGATCTTCAACAAGCTCTACGTGAACATGGTGAAGGCTGGCGAGCTGGGCGGTGTGCTTGAAGTCGTCCTCGTCCGTCTCGCCGAGTACCAGGAGAAGGCGCACAAGCTGAAGAACAAGATCGTTTCGGCGATGGTCTATCCGATCATCGTGATGTTCATCGCGGTCGCGATCCTGATCTTCCTGATGCTCTTCATCGTTCCGAAGTTCGAGTCGATGTTCGCGGAACTCGGCAAGGACGCGGAACTGCCGATGATCTCGCAGGTCGTGTTCGGCACCTCGAAGTTCTTCCTGAATGCCACGCTGGTGCCGCCGGTGCCGAACGTGGTCTGGTTCCTCGTCGCCATCGGCCTGGTCTGCGTGGGCTTCAACATGTGGGGCAAGACCAAGGGCGGTCGCAAGATGATCGACACGCTGAAGCTGAGGGCTCCGATCTTCGGCGATATCCAGCGCAAGTCGGCCATTGCCCGTTTCTCCCGCACCCTGGGCACCCTGGTGACCTCGGGCGTGCCGATCCTCCAGGCGCTGAACATCACCCGCGATACCGCCGGCAACGTCATCGTTTCCGACGCGATCGAAAAAGTGCACGAGGCGGTCAAGGAAGGGGAGTCGATCGTGACCCCGCTGCAGGCATCGAATGTCTTCCCCTCGATGGTTATCTCGATGGTGGACGTGGGTGAGGAGACCGGCCAGCTCCCGGAAATGCTTCTGAAGGTGGCCGACGTCTATGACGATGAAGTGGACAACGCCGTGACCGCGCTTACCTCGATCCTGGAGCCGATCATGATCGTTATCCTCGCCCTCGTGGTGGGTGCCGTGGTGTTCGCGCTCTTCCTGCCGCTCATCAAGATCATCTCCGAAATGGGCAACATGTGAACCGGCTCGCGGGCGGCCTCCGGGCCGCCCCGTTCCACGGGAATCCGATATACGCATGAAACAACCCGCTTTCCGCCGCCGCGCCGCCGGCTTCAGCTTGATGGAGCTGGTGGTCGTCGTGGCCATCATCGTCGTCCTTGCCGCGCTGACCTTGGTCGGGATGAGCTTCATCAACGCCAAGCAGGCCCGCGACAAGGCCAAGCTCCAGGTGAAGCTGCTGGATCTCGCGATCGAGAACTACCATTCGGACAACAAGACCTATCCGCCGCACCAGGACCCGGAGGGTCTGAAGGGAGACGAGGTGCTCTACAAGTACCTCTATTACGATGGTTTCGAAGCGAAGGACTCCGGCGGTACGATCTACCTTCCCGAGCTCGATCCCGAGAACAACACCAAGGGCGGTCAGGCTTGGATGCAGGGAACAGGTGCCCAGGCCCAGATCATCGATCCCTGGGCCAATACCTACCGCTATCGCTCCGGTGATGCTCCGGACGCCCGCAATCCGGACTTCGATGTCTGGTCTTGCGGACCGGACGGGAGGACCAACCCGGATCCCAAGCACAAGGATAGTCTCGATGACATCGGGAACTGGTAATTTGGATCCGGCGGCTTTCGAGCCGCCGGTTCTGTTTCGGGCCCTTGTGTTTCCCGTGACCGGGATTCCGCTGCATCTTGTCTCTTTACGCTCGACGCGGGAGCATGACGGGGCCTTTTTCCCCGCAGCATGAGCGACCAGAACGAAGAAAGCCCCGCAGCACCGGAAGCTCCCGCCGCCAAGGTGGCGAAGAAGCGCCCTGCGGTGCGCAAGTCGTCCAAACCGGCGGCGAAGACCAGCGGAGAACCTGCCCCCGCTGCAGCCCCTGAATCCTCTCCCGAACCGTCTCCATCTCCCGCTCCCGTTTCGCGCGAGGAGGCCGCTCCGGCACTGTCGGCGCCTTCGGAAAGCAGCTCCTCCGACTCATCGGATGGCGGTCGGATTGCCTTCCTTGTCGAAACTCCGGCACCGGAACCCGGTGGAAGTTCCAAGAAGCGCCGCCGCCGCAAGAAGAAACACGGCCAGGGAGCGCAGCCAGGCCAGCCACAGCACCCGCATGCGGTTTCGGCTCCAAGCGAGGCCGCGACCCACGCGCCGTCCGTAATCTCCGTGGAGCCCGCGCATTCCCATGCTCCCGCCATGCACGCCGCCCCTCGGCCGAAGCTCGATCCCGAGCAGGTGGCGAAGAAGGCATGGAAGATCTTCCAGTCGGAGGTGGGGGAGGAAGGCCTCGCGCTGATCGACGATCACGATGCGCGGGAAATCTCGCGCCGTTGCTTCCGTCTCGCGGAGATCTTCCTCGAGGAAGCCGCGCGCCGCTCGCAACGCTGAGCCTGACCTAGCGCGCGGCGTCCAGCTTGCCCTGCAGTTCGCGGGCAAGCTCGGTCTTTCCGGTGGCCTCCGCCAAGCTCACCCGCAAGCGGATAACCTCCGGTCGCGATCTCTCGGCGTCCGACATGCTTTCCAGCAAGGAGATCGCTTCCGCGTGGTCGCCGATGGAAAGGGCACCCTCCAGAAGGTCGGTGCGGCTGATGGCACCCGGCTCAAGCGGCTTGGCCGGATAGACGGCCCAGCGGGCTTGGTCGGGGAGTTCGGCGGCATTGTCGTTCACCTGCTCCAGATAAACGAACTCGTCGCCCTCCCGGAGTTGCCGCCATTGGTTCAAGGTGAGCACGATCACGAACCCGAGGATGCAAAGCGTCGTCTCCAGGATGAACGGGGTGGTCACGATGCCCAGCACGCGGGCGAAGAATTCTCCCGCGACACCGGGGAGGTGAGCCCCGAAGGCAACCGCCACGAAAAGTCCCGACAAACCCGCCAGAATCCCGACGCTTGCCCCCACCTGCCGCCATTTTTCGTCGCGCGCCATTCCCGGGAAAATTAACCCGCCCGCGGCGGGATGCGAATCTCATTATTTTTTAAATAATCTTGATTATTTCTAAAAATTTAGGTTTTTTCGGGCGGTTCTCATGTCTCTCGAACGGATGAAGATGATCGGCCTCGCCGCGCTTTGCATCGCTTTGACCCTGGCGGCGCGGCGGACGATTGCGGAGTCGTCCCCCCGAGCGCTCGACCAAGGTGTCCGGCCCGTTTCGACCCTGCAGGAAGGTGGCGAGGTTTGGACCATCCCGGTCGAGATAGTCGAAGTCGGTGCCGCCCCCCGCCTCCATCAGGTGCCGCTGCGGAATTGATTCGCCGTCGCGGTTGAAATCGCCGGAGCCAAGCGTTAGACCCGCTGGTGATGCGGCTATACGACACGCTGGACCGCGAGCTCAAGGAGCTCCGCCCCCTCGACGGCACGACCTTCCGGTTCTACTGCTGCGGCCCCACGGTTTATGGCCCCGCGCACATCGGAAACTTCCGCACTTTCGTCCTCCAGGATGTCTTCCGCCGGACCCTCGAAACGGGCGGGATGCGGACCTTCCACGTGCGGAACATCACCGACGTGGACGACAAGACGATCCGCGACAGCCAGGCCGCCGGCAAATCCCTGACTGAATTCACCGCCCACTGGACCGAGAAGTTCCACGCCGATTGCGAGGCGCTGGGAATGCTGCCACCCCATGTCGAGCCGGGAGCCGTCGAGCACATCCCGCAGCAGATCGCGATGATCGCGACGTTGGTGGAAAAGGGTCATGCCTACGCCTCCGAGGATGGCTCGGTGTATTTCAACATCGCGTCTTATCCCGCCTACGGAAGGCTCTCCCGGCTGGATACCCGCGAACTCGAACTTGGCAAAACCCAGAACACGCGTGCCCATTCCGACGAGTATGAGAAGGACAGCCTCTCCGATTTCGTGTTGTGGAAGGGCCGCAAGCCCGAGGATGGTGAAAACCACTGGCCCTCGCCCTGGGGTGAGGGGAGGCCGGGCTGGCACCTCGAGTGCTCGGCGATGATCCAGGAGTATCTCGGCAAGGACTTCGACCTGCATTCGGGCGGGGTGGACCTGATGTTCCCGCATCACGAGAACGAGATCGCCCAAAGCCAGTGCGCCTGCGGCGGGCACTTCGCGGCTCATTGGTTCCACACCACGCACCTGTTGGTGGACGGCGGGAAGATGTCGAAGTCGCTGAACAACTTTTACACGCTCGACGATCTCGCGGCGAAGGGCTTCACGGCTATGGAGGTGCGCTACGTGCTGATCGGCGCGCACTACCGCAAGCAACTCAACTTCACGCTCGATTCGCTCCACGCCGCGCGCGAGGCGATGGCCAAGCTGGCGAAAGCCGCACGCAACCTGGCGGCGAAGGCTCCGGCCGAAGTGCCGCTCGCGTCGGTGGAGTTCGGCCCCTTCCAAGCCGCTTGGGATTCGCTCAACGACGACCTCAATACCCCCGGCTGCCTCGGCGGGCTCTTCACCGGCCTGCGGGAAGCCGCCAGGCTGGAAGGGGAGGATGCGGCAAAGGCCCTGGCGGCCTTCAACCGCATTCTCCGCGCGCTCGGCCTCATTCTTCCCGAGGAAGAGCCGGAGGCGGATGTCCCTGCCGATATCCGGGCCATCGCCGAAGAGCGCTGGGCGGCTCGCAGTGCTAAGGACTGGGCGAAAGCGGACGAGATGCGGAAGCAACTCACGGCCCTCGGCTGGAACATGAAGGACGGGAAGGAGAGCTACGAGCTTGCTCCCGTATCGTGATAGAAATCCCATCTCCTAATTCCGCGATGAACCTTCCCATCCGTCCCCGCCGCAACCGCCGCACCCCGGCGATCCGTTCGCTTGTCCGCGAGAACGTGCTCACTCCGGCGGACTTCATCCTGCCGCTTTTCCTTCACGAGGACGCCACGGACACGGCGATTGCCTCGATGCCCGGCGTGACGCGCTGGTCCTTGGTAGGCTTGGTGAGGGAAGCGGGCGAAGCCCATGCACTGGGTGTCCCAGCAGTGGTGCTGTTTCCGAAGATCGAGGAAGCTCTCAAGACGCCGCTCGCGGAAGAATGCCACAATGACGATGGCCTCGTGCCGCGCGCGATCCGGGCGCTGAAGGCGGCGCATCCCACGCTTTGCGTGATCACGGATGTCGCACTCGATCCCTACAATTCCGACGGCCACGACGGTGTCGTCCGCCGCGACGAGAGGGGCGAGTTGCAGATCCTCAACGACGAGACCGTCGAGATTCTCTGCCGGCAGGCGCTCTGTCACGCGCGGGCAGGAGCGGATATCGTTTCACCGAGCGACATGATGGACGGTCGGGTCGCCGCGTTACGCGATGCCTTGGATGCCGAGGGCTTCGAACACGTCTCGATCCTGAGCTACTCCGCGAAGTACGCTTCCGCTTTCTACGGGCCCTTCCGGGGCGCGCTCGATTCCGCACCGAAGGAGGGCGACAAGAAGACCTATCAAATGGATCCGGGCAACGCCCGCGAGGCGATCCGGGAAATCCTGCTGGATGAGGCCGAGGGAGCCGACATGGTGATGGTGAAGCCCGCCGGGCCTTACCTCGATATCATCGCCCGCGTGCGCGAAAGTACGACACTTCCCGTAGCAGCCTATCAGGTCAGCGGGGAGTACCTCATGATCGAAAGCGCCGCCGCGGCGGGCTGGGTGGATGGCAAGGCGATCGCTCTGGAAAGCCTGATGGGGATCAAGAGGGCAGGGGCGGACATGATCCTGACCTATTACGCGAAGCGGGCTGCGGAGTGGCTGCGGGCGTAGTCAGTCCAGATGGAATACCTCGCGCAGCGGCACCGAGACGGGTGCCCCATCGGGATTTGCCGGCATGAGCTCGCTCATATGGTGCCACCAGCGCCGGCACACATCGGTCGTCGCGATGGCAGCCCAGTATTCCTCACTCTCGATCTCCGCGTAGCCGAAGAGCTGGCGGGTCTCCTCGTGCAGGAAGATCGAGTAGTTATGAACGCCATGCCGCTTCAGCACCTCCTCCAATTCCTGCCAGATCGGCCGGTGCCTCCGCTCGTATTCCTCCTCGCAACCGGCGTTCACCGACATGACGAAAGCCTTGCGAATCATGGCGCTCAGAGGCGGTGGCCCATCCGTTCGCGCTTGGTTTCGAGGTAGCGGGCGTTGTGGGGATTGGCGGGAAGCTTGATGGGAAGCTGCTCGACGATTTCCAGCCCGTAGCCTTCCAGGCCGACGACCTTCTTCGGGTTGTTGGTGAGGAGGCGGATCCTCCGCACGCCGAGGTCGCAGAGGATCTGGGCACCCATCCCGTAGTCGCGGAGATCGGAGCCGAAGCCGAGCTTTTCATTCGCCTCGACGGTGTCGAGCCCTTGCTCCTGCAGCTTGTAGGCGTGGATCTTGGCGGCGAGACCGATGCCCCTGCCCTCCTGGCGGAGATAAAGGAGGACGCCACCCTCCTTGGCGATGCGTTCCATCGCGGCATCGAGTTGCCCGCCGCAGTCGCAACGCTGGGAAAGAAAGACATCGCCGGTGAGGCATTCCGAATGGACGCGGACGAGCACCGGCTTCGAAGAATCGATCTCCCCGCGAACGAGTGCGAGGTGGTGGGAGCCGTCGGTTTCCACCCGGTAGAGGTGGCAGGTGAACTCGCCGTGGTCGGTGGGGAGACCGATCGTTTCCTCCCGCACCACCAGCTTCTCCGAGCGGCGGCGCGATTCGATGAGCTGGGCGATGGTGCAGGCTTTCAGGCCATGGGTCTTCTGGAAGCCGCCAAGATCACCCACACGGCCCATGGTGCCGTCCTCATTCATGATCTCGCAGATCACGCCGGCAGGTGTCTGTCCGGCGAGGCGGGCCAGATCGACGGCAGCCTCGGTGTGGCCGGCGCGACGCAGCACGCCGCCATCGCGAGCCTGGATCGGGAAAATGTGTCCGGGATGCACGAAGTCCTCCGGGCCCGCCTTGGGGTCCGCCAGCAGCTTCACGCAAAGCGCCCGGTCGGCGGAGGAAATGCCGGTGCTGATACCCTTGGCGGCATCCACCGAGATGGTGAAGGCAGTGCGCTGGACCTCCCGGTTCCGGCGCGTCATCTGCGGCAGGTCCAACTGCTCGGCCCGCTCCTGGGTGATCGGGGCGCAGATCAGGCCGCGGCCATGGACGGCCATGAAAGAGATGATCTCCGGGGTGCAAAGCGCCGCGGCGGCGATCAGGTCGGCCTCGTTCTCGCGGTTCGGATCGTCGGCCACGATGACAACGCGGCCTGCGGCCACTTCGGCGATGATTTCCTCGATGGGGCTGAAAACAAGCGGGGTGGCCATGGGCGGGCTTCAGCGTCGTTCCTGAGGGGCCTAAGGTCAAGGGGAGGGGGCGGCAAATGCGAACGCTGAACATCGGACATCGAGCGCCGGATTTTGGATGAAAAGGCCAGGGGAAGGGATGGGCATTGTCGGGGTGGACGGGGACGGGTAGAGAGCATGTCGCATTTTTCATGCTCGGGCGGGATTTTCCCTTTCCCCCGGTGAAAGGCCTTCGCCAATCTCCACGCACCATCCACCCCACGAATCATGTCACGACCCGTCACTCTTTTCACCGGCCAGTGGGCCGACATTCCTGCCGCGGAGCTTTTCCCGAAGGTCAAAGCCATGGGCTTCGACGGCGTGGAACTGGCCTGCTGGGGCGATCATTTCGACGTGCAGGCGGCCCTGAACGACCCGGCCTACATTCCGGCCCGCTGGGAAATGCTCAAAAAGCACGGCCTCGCTTGTTACGCGATTTCCGCTCACCTCGTGGGACAGGCGATCTGTGATCTCATCGACGAGCGCCACAAGTCGATCCTTCCCGACCATGTGTGGGGCGACGGCGATCCGGAAGGCGTTCGTCAGCGAGCTGCGCAGGAGATGATCGATACCGCCAAAGCCGCGCGGAAGTTCTTCGACGCCGGCAAGGAATACATGGCCTCGCATCCCGCTGGCTCCGGAAAGACCGTGGTGAACGGTTTCACCGGGTCCTCGATCTGGGGCGCGCTCTACGCTTTCCCTCCGACCAGCCAGGAGTATATCCAGAAAGGTTTCGATGACTTCGGGAAGCGCTTCAAACCCATCCTCGACGCCTTTGAAAAGGAGGATGTTTACTTCGCGTTGGAGGTTCACCCGACCGAGATCGCCTTCGACATCGCTTCCGCACAGCGCGCCGTCGAGGCCGTGGGCGGCCACAAGCGTTTCGGTTTCAATTATGACCCGAGCCACCTCGGCTATCAAGGCGTGGACTACGTGAAGTTCATCTATCAGCTCGGCGACCGCATCAACCACGCCCACATGAAGGACGTGTGGTGGGGCCACGGCGACGGCACGGTCGGCGTGTTCGGCGGCCACACGGATTTCTGCGATGCCCGCCGCTACTGGGACTTCCGCAGCGTCGGCCGCGGCGATATCAACTTCGAAGAGGTGATCGTGGCCCTCAACGACATGCGCTACTCGGGCCCGCTCTCGATCGAGTGGGAAGACGGTCGCATGGACCGCTTTCACGGAGCCACCGAGAGCTGCGCCTTCGTGAAGAACCTCGACTTTCCGCGGAACACCGTCGCGTTCGACGCCGCCTTCGACAAATCGAACCAGTAACCTTCCCACACTCATGTCCACCAAAGTAGGTATCATCGGAGCCGGCGGCATGCTGCGCTATCACGCCGCCGGATTTCGTCAGGCTGGAGCCACCGTCACGGCGGTGGCCGATCCAGCACCGGGAGCCGCGGCCAAGGCGGCTGAGGCTTGGGATGTCCCCGCTCATTTCGAGAGTGTGGATGCGATGCTGGCAGAGGCCGATATCGACGCCGTGTCGATCATCGTGCCGAACAAGTTCCACATGCCGCTGGCCATCCAGTGCCTGAAGGCGGGCAAGCATGTCTTCAGCGAGAAGCCGCCGGCGCTCAATGCCGGAGAGGTGGAGGAGATGATCGATGCCGCGAAGGCGGCCGGGAAGAAGCTGATGTTCAACTTCAACAACCGCGCCCGTCCCGAGTCGATCGCGATGAAGGAATACGTCGCGGACGGCACCGTGGGCCGGATTAATTCGGCCCAGGCCAAGTGGATCCGCCGCACCGGGATTCCAGGCTTCGGTGGTTGGTTCACGACCAAGGCGCTCTCCGGCGGTGGTCCGGTCATCGACCTGCTGCACATGATCGACCTGGCACTCTATTTCATGGGTTACCCGGAGCCGGCACACGTGCTCGCTCAGACCTTCAACGACCACATCACCGACAAGGGCTTCAAGGGTCCTTGGGGTATTCCCGACCGTGCCGACGGCACCAACGATGTCGAAGCGGCGGCCCACGGGTTCGTCACTTTCAAGACCGGTCAGGTCCTCTCGCTGCAGGTCTCCTGGGCGGAGATGGTGAAGCGCGAGGAAGTTTCCGTGGTCTTCCAAGGCACGGGGGCGGGCGGCAAGGTGGAGCGTCTCTTCGGGCGCGACGGCATCGACGAGACCGCAATCGATACCTGTGAACTTTACGTTCAGGAAGGGGGGCGTTCGGTCAACCGCAACATCATCACCGAAGCTTGCGAAGACATGGGCCGCAGCGCTTCCGCCGCGAACTTCATCCACGCCATTGAAGGCAAGGCCGAGGCCTTCAACACGCCGGACCAGGCGCTCAAGCTGATGAAGATCATCGACGCGATCTACAAATCCGCCGAGACCAAGGCCCCGGTGGCGGTGTAAGCAGAGTTTTGAACCGCCAAGACGCCAAGTTCGCCAAGTCTGGAGATCATCGGATCCAAGTCCTTCCCAGTCTTCCGTCTTGAAGCTTGGCGTCCTTGGCGTCTTGGTGGTTCATACCGTTCTTCACCCGAGTGTTTCTTGATATCCCTTATGAATCGCAAACTTCGAATGGGCATGGTCGGCGGTGGCCGGGGTGCCTTCATCGGCGCCGTGCACCGCATGGCCGCCAATCTCGATGGCAAGATCGAGCTCGTCGCCGGTTGCTTCTCTTCCGATCCGGAGAAGAGCAAGGCGTCCGGTGAAGACTTCTTCCTCGATCCTTCCCGGGTTTACACCTCCTACGAGGAGATGGCTGCGAAAGAGGCGGCGCTGCCCGCTGACAAGCGCATCGATTTCGTTTCCATCGTCGTCCGGAACAACCTCCACGTCCCGGTGGCGAAGGCGTTCCTCGCCGCAGGCATCAACGTCATCTGCGACAAGCCGATGGCTCTG
>CAMLOZ010000046.1 GCA_946481625.1 uncultured Haloferula sp.
CGTCGCCTGGATGTTGTTCGTTTCCTCACCCGTCCGCAAATCCAGCACCTTTTGATACGGCTGGAAAACATAGGAACGGATCTGGTTGCCCCACGCGATGTCACCCTTCTCGCCGTAGGCGCGCTCGGACTCCGCCTTGCGCTTGTCCTCCTCGATCTGGAAGAGCTTCGCCTTCAGGATCTCGTAAGCGAGTTCCTTGTTCGCCCCCTGCGAGCGGGCGTTCGTCGAACGGATCAGGATGCCCGTCGGAAGGTGGCGCAGCAGCACGCCGGTCTCCACCTTGTTCACGTTCTGGCCGCCCTTGCCGCCGGACCGCATGGTCGTGATCTCGATGTCCTTGTCGTTGATCTCGACCTTGATCTCGTCGTTGATCTCCGGCGTCGCATCCACCGAAGCGAAGGACGTGTGGCGCTTGCCCGCCGAGTCGAAGGGCGAGATCCGCACCAGACGGTGCACCCCGCGCTCGTTCTTCAGGTAGCCGTAAGCGTAGTCGCCCGTGATCTTCATCGAGGCACCGCGCAACCCGGCCTCGTCGCCGTCTTCCCAGTAAATCGTCTCGCAGGTGAAGCCCTTCCGCTCCGCCCAGCGCGTGTACATCCGGTAGAGCATCTGCGCCCAGTCGCAGGCCTCCGTGCCGCCCGCGCCCGCCTGCACCACCAGGTAGCAGGAAGACTGGTCGTTCGGCCGGTCGAGCAGCGTCAGCAGCTCGAAGGAGCGGATGTCGTTGTCCAGCTCCGCCGCCTGGTTGTAGGCATCCACCGCCGCCTCGTGGTCGTCGAATTCCTTCGCCAGTTCGATTCCCGCCAGCAGGTCGTCATAGCGCCCGTTCAGCTTCTGGAAGGCCCCGAGCCGTTTCTTGAGCCCGGAAATCCGCGTGTTGGTCGCGCGCGCCTTCTCTTGGTTGTTCCAAAATTCCGGGTCGCCCATGGCGGCCTCCAGGGAGCCGATCTCCCGTTCCAGGGTCGGCAGGTCAAAGATACCTCCCGAGCTGGGTCAGACGGCTCTTCAGAGCGTCCGTATCCAGCGCCAGGAGGTCGGCGGTTTGCGGTTCAGCCATAAGGTGGGGCCGGAAGGTGGGGGCGCAGCGCAGGGGAGTCAAGAAGCAGGAGTTTCCGGGACCGGGGCTTCCACGCTCGCCCGCAGTCCAGCCTCTTCGATCCCGGAGGGGTCGCAGCTTGGTTGTCCTCCTGATACGGCCACTCCCCCTCCCAAGGGGAAGCTTCTTGCTTCTCCTGACGGGCCTTTACTCATTAGTGCTTAGTAATTAGTAATTTGCCTTTCTCTTCCCCCTTGCCTCCTCTCGGAATCCCCACTATCTCCGGAATGTGCGGAAGGTTTCCGCCTCTCACTTCCGGTGTCGCGCCTCGCTTCCATCTTCACCTGCCTGCTGGCCCTGCTGGTCGCCAGCCCGCTCTGCTGTTGCGCGGCGGAGTCGCTGCAGGCCAAGCAGGAGAAGAAATCCTGCTGCTGTTGCGGCGGGGAGGAGGATGGCAAACAGAAGCCCGACCACACCTGTGCCTGCGCCAGCGATGACCCCCGGGAACTCCCGGATCCCCTGCTCCCGCCGCCGCCCGTCGCAGCGAATGCCCTTTCCCTCGAGCCCGCCTGTATCTGGCTGCCGCTCGTCCTTCAATCGGATGCCGACCTGCGCCCCGAGTGGGTGCCGTCTATTCCTTGGCACGCGCCGCCGTCGCAGCGTCGTGCCCTCCTGGTGAGCAGGACACTGTGAGAAACCCACGCGGCGCGGCTCCTTGATGGCCGTCGCCCGTTCGTCCGCGCATCCGCGCGCCGCATCCCGGCGCTGTCGGGTCGCGTGGAATTAACCGCCGTTTCTCGACCCCGTGTCCTCATCCCATGAGATCCCTATCCATCCTCTTGCTCACCGCCGGTGCCGCCGCCGCCCATCCCGTTTCCTTCCAAGACGCCTGGCAGCTCATGCTCGGCGGTACCGAGTCCGTCCAGAACCTCGAACTTTACCATTCCTACACCTCCAAGTCCGCCATCGGCTTCCACGCCATGCGCTTCGAGGATGAGGGAGACGACGACTACTACGCCGGCCTCCAGCACAACTGGCTGCTCAAGCGCTGGAACCTGCCCGAAGCCCAGGCGAACCTCTACCTCGGACTCGGGGCCGGAGCCGCGAAACAGGACGGCGATACCGCCGCGCCCGCCGGCCTCGGCTTCTTCCGCGCGGACTACGAGACGCGCCGCATCTACACCGCCTTCGAATCGAAGCTCATCGGTTCGGAGGACGTCTCCCGCGGCGTTACCAGCCTCTCGTTCGGCCTTGCCCCGTACAAGGCCGAATTCGAACAGCTCAATACCTGGATCATCCTCCAGCTCGAGCACGTCAGCGGCATGGAGGACGACCTCGATGTCATCCCGAAGCTCCGCTTTTTCAAGGGGCCCTACTTTCTCGAAGTCGGCTGCTCGCTCGATGGCGATCCGCTCCTGAACTTCATGATCCACTTCTAACAAGATAGAAGCACCACAATGAATCACAACATCATCCTCAGCATCATCGGTGCCTGGCTCTTCGCCTCCGCCACCGCTCACGCCGCCACCGACCGCGTGATGACCGTGAAAACCACCGTCGATGGCATGGTCTGCTCCTTCTGCGCCCAAGGCATCGTCGCGCACTTCAAGAAACACTCCGCCGTCTCGAACGTCCACGTCGACCTGACCCGCAAGCTGGTCATTCTGGAGGAGAAGAAGGGGGCGACCATCAAGGACGAGGAGATCACCGCGTTCATCAAGAAGTCCGGCTTCGAGCCCAAGAAAGTCGAACGCGTCACGGACTCCTTCGCGAAAGTGAAGGCGGCAAAAAAGTAGCCGCATCCCATGAGCCGCTGGCGCAGAGAAGCCCCCGAACGACTCCCGGAGCTGCAGAGCATCATTGCATCGACGCTGGTCGATAACCCGATGATGCTTTGGGTCGAACTCAATTCGAAGTTCGGAGAGCTCTGTGAAGAGGAGCAACCTGCCATCGATCTCCTCCGCCGCGTCTGGCAATACTGCGACTGGTGCCTCGTCCACGGCAGCGACGACGTGCGCACTGCCGCCGCGTTCGGATTCTGCGAGCATTTGCTCGATTCATCCCGGCGTGCCGAACTGCTCCCGAAGATCATGAGCCGGGCCGACTACTCCGCCGTCAGGAACTTCATGGAATATCACAAGTCGCCCGCCGAGGTGGACGCGTGGTTCCGGAAACTCTGGCCCCGGTGAAAATTCCATTTGCGCTGGATACATATACCCCCTATGGGTATATCAATGGAACGCACCTGCCATGAAACCGCCCCGCTCCTCGGCCGTGTCAACCGCATCGCCGGACAGGTCCAGGGCATCGGCCGGATGATCACGGAAAACCGCGATTGCCCGGAAATCCTCCACACCATCTCCGCCATCCACTCCGCCCTCCGCGGTTTGGAAGCGAAGCTCCTGGAAGACCACGTCCGCCACTGCGTCACCGAAGCCGCCACAGACCCCGAGCAACTCGACCGCCGGATGGAAGAGCTCATCACCCTCTACAAGCGCCGCCTCGCCTGAGCCACCGGGCGCGGAGCCTCTGGCCCGCAGAAGCCACCCTTCAGGTCCACCTCATCACCCGCCTTTCCCATCCATCATGAGCTCGTGCCACACCCCGGACCCCGCACCCCGCCCGTCCTGCTGCGCCCCCGCGCCGGAAAACAAGCCTTCCTGCTGCGGCGGTGGTGCAAGCGACACCGCCTCGTCCTGCTGCACCCCCTCCCGCAAAATCGATTGGATCCTCTGGGGCTCCCTCATCCTCGTCGCCGCCGGCATCACCGGCCACTTCATCGGCCTCGGGCCGCAGTGGTGGCACACCTTCTCGCACGGCACCTACGAATTCATGAGCAAAGCCTGGTGGGGGCTCCTCGCCGGCATCGTCGCCGTCGGTGTCATCGGCCGTCTGCCCCAGGATCTCGTCAGCGGCCTGCTCGGAAAAGGCGGCAGCTTCACCGGCATCCTCCGCGCCACCTTCGCCGGCACGCTGCTCGACCTTTGCAACCACGGCATCCTCATGGTCGGCGCGCAGCTCTATCGAAAGGGTGCCTCGCTCGGCCAGACGCTCGCCTTCCTGGTCTCCAGCCCGTGGAATTCGCTCTCGCTCACCCTCATCCTCGCCGCCCTGATAGGCTGGAAGTGGATGCTGCTCTTCATCGCGGCTTCCATGGTGATCGGCATCATCACCGGCTGGATCGCGGACCGCCTCGTGGGTCGCGGCGTCCTCCCCGCGAACCCGAATGCCCGCGAACTCCCCGCCGACTTCCGTTTCGGCCCGGCCTTTCGCGAAGCCCTCGCGAAAGTGAAGCCGAATGCCGCCAACCTCAAGGCCATCGGCCGCACCGGGCTCTCCGAGTCCCGCATGATCCTCCGCTGGATCTTCTTTGGTGTCGTCCTCGCCGCCGCCATCCGCGCCTTCGTCCCGGAACAACTATTCTCGCAGTACTTCGGCCCGACCCTCCTCGGCCTGGCACTCACTTTGATCGCCACCACCGTCATCGAGGTCTGCTCGGAAGGCTCCAGCCCCATCGCCGCGGACCTGCTCACCCGCGCCGCCGCCCCGGGAAATGCCTTCACCTTCCTCATGGCCGGTGCCGCCACCGACTACACCGAGATCATGGTCCTGCGCGAAACCACCAGGTCCTGGAAAGCCGCCTTCGCGCTGCCGCTCATCACGGTCCCCCAAGTACTGCTCGTCGCCTGGATACTCAACCACTGACACTCATGAAAGCGGACTCTTCCGGACATTCCTGCTGCGGCGGACACCACGACCACCACGCTTCCCCGGTCCATTCCGGATCCGGGGCAAAGCTGGGCCAGTTCGTCTGTCCCATGCATCCGGAAGTCGTCTCGGATGAGCCCGGAGACTGTCCGAAGTGCGGGATGCCCTTGGAGCAAGTGCCTCCCGACCTCTTCGCCCCCGCCGTCTATACCTGCCCCATGCACCCGGAGGTCCGGCAGGACCACCCCGGAGATTGCCCGAAGTGCGGGATGCCGCTCGAGCCGGTAGCCGCATCCAGCGCCGGTGACGAGCACGCCCGCCGGGAAATCCGGGACCTGTCGCGGAAGTTCTGGATCGGGCTGGCACTGACCTTGCCCGTTCTTCTGCTCGCGATGCTGCCAATGATCCCGGGTGTCTCGCTCGAAGGCATCGTCCCGAAAAGCATCTCCAAGTGGATCGAACTCGTCCTCGCGACCCCGGTCGTGTTCTGGGCCGGCGGCATCTTCTTCGCGAAGGGCTGGCGCTCTTTGAAAGGGTGGAACCTCAACATGTTCACCCTGATCGCCTTGGGCGTGGGGGCCGCCTATCTCTATAGCGCCGTGGCCGTGCTCTGGCCCGGCGTTTTTCCCGCTTCGTTCCGTCATCATGGCGAGGTCGCACTCTACTTCGAGGCCGCAGCCGTGATCACCGTGCTGGTGTTGTTGGGCCAGTTGCTGGAGGCGAAGGCGCGCAGCCGTACGGGGCAGGCGATCCAAGCCCTCCTCGGACTCGCGGCGAAGACCGCTACCCGCATCACCGCGGATGGCAGCGAGGAGCAAGTCGGAATCGACCGCTTGCACGTCGGGGACCGTCTGCGGGTAAGGCCCGGCGAAAGGGTCCCTGTCGATGGCACGATCGAGGAAGGTTCAAGTCACGTGGACGAATCCATGATCACCGGCGAGCCGCTGCCGGTGAAAAAGCAACCGGGCGACGCGGTGACAGGTGCCACCATCAATCAAACCGGTGCCTTCGTGATGACCGCCGCCCGGGTGGGGGCGGACACCCTGCTCGCGCAGATCATCCGCATGGTGGCAAATGCCCAGCGCAGCCGCGCCCCGATCCAGAAAGTGGCGGATACCGTTGCGGGCTATTTCGTTCCCGCCGTGGTGGTCGCGGCCGTTGGCACCTTCATCGTCTGGTCGGTCTGGGGCCCGGAGCCCGCCATGGCGCTCGGGCTTATCAATGCCGTGGCGGTTCTGATCATCGCCTGTCCCTGCGCTCTCGGGCTGGCCACTCCGGTCTCGATCATGGTGGGCGTCGGTCGCGCCGCGCAGGAAGGAATCCTGGTGAAGGATGCCGGAGCCATCGAGACCACGGAGAAGATCGATACCCTCGTCATGGACAAGACCGGCACCTTGACCGCGGGTAAGCCGGTGGTCACCGGCTTCACCGCCGCTCCCGGCCGCGATGAGTCGTCGGTTCGCTCCGCCGCCGCCGCCTTGGAGGGAAATAGCGAGCACCCCCTGGCCAAGGCCATCGCCGCCCGCGCGGGCGAATCGGATGCGGTGCCGCCGGAAGTCACCGGCTTCGAATCCACCACCGGTGGCGGAGTGTCCGGCACCATCGCGGGTGAGCGCTGGCTCGCGGGCAAGCTTGGCTTTCTCCAGGCGCAGCGAGTGGTCATCCCGGATGCGCTTGCGAAGGCGGCGGAGGCCTACCAGCGGGAGGCGCGGACCCTTGTCTGGATCGCCAGCGGGAAAGAGGCCGTGGCGATCTACGCCATCTCGGATCCGATCAAGGAATCCACCCCCGCGGCGGTCGCGGCCCTCCACAAGCTCGGCATCCGCCTCGTCATGGCCACCGGCGACAACGAGTTCAGCGCCCGCGCCATCGGCCGGGAACTCGGGATCGATGAGATTCACGCCGGACTTTCCCCGCAGGATAAGATCGCCCTCGTTCAAAAACTCAAGGCCCGTGGCCGGCGGGTCGCCATGACCGGGGATGGGGTCAATGACGCCCCCGCCCTCGCCGAGGCCCACGTCGGGATCGCGATGGGCACCGGCACCGATGTCGCCATCGAAAGTGCCAGCTTGACCCTCGTGAAAGGTGACCTCTCCGGAATCGCGAAGGCGATCGCGGCCAGCAAGGCCGTGATGCGGAATATCCGCCAGAACCTCTTCTTCGCCTTCATCTACAATGTCGCGGGAATCCCGATCGCGGCGGGGGTCCTCTACCCGTTCACCGGCACGCTCTTGAGTCCCATGATCGCCGGTGCCGCCATGTCCCTGTCCTCCGTCTCCGTCATCTCGAATGCGCTTCGCCTGCGAAATCTGAAGCTGGCTTGACCGGCTTTCCGTCCCTCGCAGCGCGCGAGCTGAAAAAAGAAAAGGGTTTCGGCACGACACGGTGTTTTACCCGACGGAGCGTGAGAAGCACTGCTCCGATCAACCAACCGCAATCAAAACGATGAAGACCAGAATGCTCAATCTCGCCGCGGCCCTTTTCGCCGTGGCTTCGTTGGCTCCGGTGGCCCTCGCCGGCCAGGACCACCCGGGCCAGAGACGCACCGCGGGTCCCGCGAAGCGGGCCGATTGCTGCCTCACGCATGAGGCCTGCAAGGGTGTCGCTTGCTGCGCCAGCAAGATGAAGTCCAGTCCCGCCTTGGGAGGAAGAGGCTCTCACGCGTCGTTCAGGAAGGTCCGTACCTGCACCTCGTCCTGCCCGGTCGCTGGAGGCGACAAGAAACCCGTCTGCCGCATGGGCTCCAAGGCATAACCTGCCGGTCGTTGGACCGGCGTATCAGCAATTGAGAAATGAACGATTCCGAGTTCGATGACCTGTTGCGAACGGCGAGGGGAGAGGTCCCCTTGCCGGATTCGTTTCGGCACGGTGTTTGGCAGCGGGTCGAAGCGTCCGCCTTCGATCGCGCGGTAGCCCTGCCGTGGTGGCGCTCCGCCGCGGTAGCCGTCCTCCGTCCTTGGAACGCTGCGGCAGGATTGGCCGCCACGGTCGCTTTGGGACTTTGGCTGGGTGCCGCCACCGCTCCCGAACCCCAGGATGCCAAGTCCGCCTACGCCGAATCGATCAGCCCCTTCGCCCAGGCCCATCGCAAATGAAACGCGGTCTTCTAATCCTGATTCTCGCCCTTGCCGCTGGCCTGGCGGCATTCTTCGGCATGCGCTCTCACAAGATGGGTGCAAGCCACGACGTGCTGCTCGATTCGATGCCCGAACTGGCTTGGATCAAGACCGAGCTGAATCTCAGCGATGAGCAATTCAGGAAGGTTCGCGAGATCCACGCCGCTTACCGGCCCCGTTGCGAGGAGATGTGCCACCGCATCGCCACTACCCGCGACCGCGTCCGCGAGGCAGCGGCGAAGAACCGCGGAATGACCCCCGAATTGGAGAAGGCGATTCGCGAACATGCGGAAACCCGCGCCCAATGCCAGACCGAGATGCTGCGGCACATCTACGAAACCGCCTCCACCTTGGATCAGGATCAGGCATCGCTCTATCTGGAAACCCTGCTCCCCTTCGCCCTGGGATCCAACCATGCCGAGGAGGGCTCCGGACATTCCCCTTAGGAAGCGACCGCCATGGAAGTTTCCGACTCCGAGTTGATGACGCGTCTGGCCCGTGGTGAGGACCTCGCACTAAACTCCCTCATGGATCGCTGGGGAGAGAGGGTCGCATCCTTCCTGCTCCGGATGACCGGCCGCCGCGATGTGGCCGTCGACCTCGCGCAGGAAACCTTCGTCAAACTCTACCATGCCCGTGCCCGCTACCGGCCGACCGGGAATTTCAGCACCTATCTCTTCGCCATTGCCGCGAACCTTGCGAGGAATCACGCCCGCTGGCAGCGTCGCCATCCCACCGTTTCCCTCGATGCCACCCCGGAGGATGGAGGCCCGGCCTCGCCCGAAGTCGCCGATCTGAGCCAAACCCCGGAACAGGCGGCGGAATCCGCGGATCGCATCCGCGCCGTCCATCAGGCCTTCCTCGACCTATCGCCGGATCTCCGGGAAGCGATGACCTTGTTCATCCACGAGGGGCTCGGATATGCCGAGATCGCCTCCATCAGCGGCTGCAGCCCCAAATCCATCGAAACCCGGATCTACCGCGCCCGCCAGATCTTGAAGGAACAATTGAAAGGCCTCGACTGAACCAACACCCGGCCTCCGGAAAATATGAACATTCCCCGAGGGTTTCAGCGCCCTCCGGACATCAACCCGATGAACGCTCGGACTTTCGTCCGTCATTAAACCAACCACCGATTCGAACATGAAAATCAACCGCATCGTTCCCGCCGCCGCCTTCGTCGTGTTGGCCTTCGCGGCCTCGCCATCGTCATTCGCGCGCGCTCCGCTCGATCCCGTCCGTCAGGCGGAGAAGTCGGATGTTAAACCCTATCCGCTGAAGACCTGCATCGTCTCCGATGACAAGCTGGGCGAGATGGGCAAGCCGGTCGTCTTCGTGCACGAAGGCCAGGAGATCAAGCTGTGCTGCAAGGACTGCCGGGAGGATTTCGACATGGATCCCGCGAAGTACCTGAAGAAGCTGGAAAAGAAGTAACAGCCGGTTGATTCCCTCGCGTTTCAATCGATCTTCGTGCTCCTTGTATCCCATGAGGATACCCTCCTTGCCAACCGCCACCGATCCTGTCCTTCGCTCATGAAGAACCGTCTCCTCGCCATCCTTGTGCTGCTCGCGTCCTGCGCAGCCCTCCGCGCCCGCGTGGTCGAGTATGATCTCGAAATCGCGGAGCAGACTTGGTCCCCCGCCTCTGACGTGAAGGCCATCCGCGCTCTCACGATCAACGGCGGCATCCCCGGCCCCACGATCCGCTTCCGCGAAGGCGATACCGCGCGCATCCGCGTCCATAATCGCCTGAAGGGCGAGGAGACATCCATCCACTGGCACGGCGTGCTCTTGCCGAATCCTCAGGATGGCGTGCCGTACATCACCACCCCGCCGATCCAGCCCGGCGCGACCCACACCTTCGAGTTCCCGCTCAAGCACTCCGGCACCTACTGGTACCACAGCCATACCGGCCTCCAGGAACAGCGCGGGGTCTACGGCTCCATCGTCATCGAACCAAAGGACGGTGAACCTGTGAAAACCACCCGCGATCATGTCGTCGTGCTCTCGGATTGGACCGTCGAGAGTCCCTATGAAGTGATCCGCACGCTCATGCGCGGGAGCGAATGGTACGCCCTGCGCAAGGGCAGCATGCAGAGCCTCACCGGGGCCGCGAAGGCCGGAGCATTGAAGGACTTCTGGGAACGCGAGCGCACCCGCATGCCCGCCATGGACATCTCGGACGTGGCCTACGACGCCTTCCTGGCCAACGGCAAGCGCTCGATCCTCCTCCCCGGCAAGCCGGGTGAGCGGGTCCGCCTGCGCTTCATCAATGCCGGGGCCTCGACCTACTTCTATCTCGAATCGGCCACCGGTCCCATGACGATCGTCGCCGCGGACGGTCCCGCCGTCCGCCCCTTGGCCGTGAGGCGCCTCTTGGTCGGCATGGCCGAAACGTACGACGTGGTCGTCACCGTTCCGCCCTCCGGCCAATGGGAAGTCCGCGCCACCGCGCAGGATGGCTCGGGTCATGCCTCCGTTCTGTTAGGCAGCGGCGAAGTCCACCCCGCGCCGGAAATCCCGCGTCCGGATCTTTACCGCATGGACCACATGATGGCCGGAATGAACGAGAGGGAAGGCATGGACATGAAGGGCATGAACCACGCTGCAATGTCCATGCAGGGGGGCGACCATGCCCGACATGGCTCGATGAAGCACGGCTCCCCTCCCATGGAAGACATGGACCATGCGGCGATGGAGCAGGGAGCCATGGAAAACCCGCGGCCGCTTCCGCCGTATTCAAAACTCCGCGCCCGCAACTCCACTGCCTACGCCGCCTCTCATCCGCGCCGCACCATTCCGCTCCGTCTCACCGGCGATATGGAACGCTACGTCTGGTCATTCAATGGCAAGACCATGGCCGAGGACGGCGTGATCAAGATCAAGCGCGGCGAGGTCCTGCGCCTGGAGATGGTGAACGATACCATGATGCACCACCCCATCCACCTGCACGGCCACTTCTTCCGTGTGCTGGAAGGGCAGGGGAAGGATGCCCCGCTCAAGCACACCGTGGATGTCCCGCCCATGGGCCGGCGCACGATCGAGTTCGAGGCCGATGAAACCGGCGACTGGCTCTTCCACTGCCACCTCCTCTACCACATGCACGCCGGCATGGCCCGCGTCTTCTCCTACGAGGAGCAAGGCCCCGATCATCACCCCCACCTCGGCGAGCACGCCCATGATCCCTTCTACCTGCTGCTCGACGGCTCGCTCCAGTCCCACATGAGCGAGGGCATGCTCACCCTCATGAACTCCCGCAACGACTTCTTCGGCATGTGGGACGTGGGCTACGGCGATGTGGAAGAGACCGAGTATGAAATCGATGTCGGCTGGAAGCGCTACTTCAACCCGAACTTCTCCACCGTCCTCGGCTGGCGTTTTACGAACATGGAGGACGAGGAAGACCGCGCATTCGCCGGCATCCAGTACCGCCTGCCTTATCTGGTGTGGAGCTCCGCCCAGCTCGATAGCGAGGGCGACCTCCGCCTCGGCCTCGCCAA
>CAMLOZ010000047.1 GCA_946481625.1 uncultured Haloferula sp.
GCGGCTGGGCTCCGGCGAAGGCGACTTCCGCGAGCGCCTCGGCCCCCACCGGCACGCTGCAACAACGCGAGGATGGAACCTTTGTCGCCGGGGGAACCAATCCGACCAACACGGTCTTCACCGTCCAGGTTCCCCCGATGCGGCTTGGGGTGTTGCGGGTCGATATCCTCCCCGGCAGCGATGATCCGGCGAAGTGGTCGGAGTTCGGTGCGGTGATCACGAAGCTGGAGATCGACCGGGTGCTGGCCGATGGCACGCGCCAGCCGGTGAAGCTGAAGGAAGTCGTGAGCGACTTCATGGCCGGACCCTTCGAGCCGAACGTGGCGGTGCAAAGCGGCAGCGGCGGAGGCTTCGGCGGTTATCCTGTGTTGCGTAGCCCGCGGCATGGCTTCTTCGTGGTGGAGACGGTCGAGGATTCGCCGCCGGACTCGCGCTTCGAGATCCGCATCAAGCACGGCGTGACCTGTAACGAGACCCAGGGCTGCGTGCTGAGGAAGTTCCGGCTTTCGCTATCCACCGATGAACAATTGCCGGCCTTCGTGATGGCTCCCGCGCGTGCCGCGGCCTGGGCCAAGCATGCCGAATTGCAGCGGGCCTATCAGGCGATCCCGGGAACGATGATGCCGGTAATGCAGGAACGCCATGGCGAGGCCGCCCGCGATACCCGCCTCTTCATCCGTGGCAACCGGATGACCAAGGGCAAGTCCGTGAGCCCGGCGATTCCCGCAATCACAGCTCCTCCGACGAAGGAAGGAAAGCTCACGCGGCTCGACATGGCGCAATGGCTGGTGGGCAAGGAGAACCCGCTGGCCGCGCGGGTGCTGGCGAACCGCCTGTGGGCCGAGCTGTTCGGCATCGGCATCGTGGAAACGCAGGAAGACTTCGGCAGCTCGGGACTGCCTCCTGCCAATCAGCCCTTGCTGGACCACCTCGCACTCAGGCTCAGGGATCATCACCGGTGGCACATCAAGGCCTTCTTGAGGGAGCTGGTACTATCCGCATCGTACCGCCAGGCTTCCAAGGTGACGCCGGAGCTTGCCGCACTCGACCCGAAGAACCAGCTCGCCTCGCGCGGTCCCCGGCAGCGGCTCTCCGCGGAGATGGTGCGCGATCAGGCGCTGCTCGTTTCGGGTCTGCTTTCCCCGAAGGCGTTCGGTCCGCCGGTCTTTCCGCCGCAACCGGAAGGCGTGTGGCGTTCCGTTTATAGCGGGGCCTCTTGGAAAACGTCGGAAGGAGAAGACCGCTATCGCCGCGCCCTCTACACGTACTCCAAGCGCACCAGTGGTTATCCCGCTTTCCTCACCTTCGATGCGCCGACCCGCGACGTTTGTTCCGCGCGGCGGATCGCGACGAACACACCTTTGCAGGCGCTGGTAACCCTGAACGACCCGGCCTTCATCGAGTTCGCGCAGGCTTTCGCGAAGGGGATGAGCGGAGCCACACCGGAAGAACGGATCGCCGCGGGATACAAGATGCTCAAGCTGGAGGATGCTCCGGCCCCGGTGATCGCCACGCTCGCGAAACTCCACGCCGATGCCCGCGCCGACTACGAGAGGACGCCCGCCGAATCCGCCAAGCTCGGTGCCACGCCCGACGAGGCGGCAATGGTGCTTGTGGCAAACACGCTCCTGAACTCCGACATCGCGCTGAACCGATAGGATCACCATGAATCTCTTCCAGCAGCTCCGCCATGACCGCGCCCAGTTCATCACCCGGCGCCATTTCCTCCGGAAGTCCTCCATGGGCCTGGGTAGCTTGTGGCTCGCCTCGCAAACGCAAGGAGCATCCCTGGCCAAGGATCCGGCGAATCCGCTGCTACCGGACCTCCCCCATTTCGCGCCGAAGGCGAAGCGCGTGATCTACCTGCACATGGCCGGAGCGCCGAGCCAGCTCGAGCTCTTCGACCACAAGCCGGAACTCGCCAAGCTGGATGGCAAGGAGTGCCCGAAGGAGTTTCTGGAGGGCAAGCAGTTCGCCTTCATCCAAGGCGTGCCGAAGATGCTCGCCTCGCAGTTCCCCTTCCACCAGGCGGGTCGGAGCGGCCAGTGGATCTCCGACCGTTTGCCCAATTTCGAGAAGGTGATCGACGAGGTCTGCTTCATCAAATCGATGTGGACCGACCAGTTCAACCACGGGCCCGCGCAGCTCCTGCTCCATACCGGCAGCCAGATCCCCGGCTCACCGTCGGCGGGGGCTTGGGCGACCTATGGGCTCGGCTCGGAGAATGCAAATCTCCCCGGCTTCATCGTCCTGACCTCCGGGGGCAAGAATCCGGACGCCGGTAAATCGGTGTGGGGCGCGGGTTATCTGCCGAGCGTTTATCAGGGCGTGCAATGCCGCTCGCAGGGGGAACCGGTCCTTTATCTCTCGAACCCGGATGGCGTCTCGCAAGCGCTCCGCCGCCGGACGCTCGATGCCTTGAACGACCTCAACCAGCGCGTCGCGACCGAGGTGGGCGATCCGGAGACCGTCACGCGGATCGCGCAGTATGAGATGGCTTTCCGCATGCAGATCCATGCCTCGGATGCCTTCGATCTGAAGCAGGAATCGCCTGCCACGCACGAGCTATACGGCACGAAGCCGGGCCATGAATCTTTCGCGAACAACTGCCTGCTCGCCCGCCGTCTCGCGGAGCGCGGCGTGCGGTTCATCCAGCTTTTCGACTGGGGTTGGGATTCGCACGGCACCGACAAGGGCACGGATCTCAAGCAGGGGTTCGTCGACAAGTGCAACGAAATCGACAAGCCCATCGCGG
This sequence comes from uncultured Haloferula sp., assembly GCA_946481625.1. Next base: position 2,756 of record CAMLOZ010000047.1, read on the forward strand.
CCTTGCTCAAGGATCTGGAGCAGCGCGGCCTGCTGGAAGAAACGCTGGTGATCTGGAGCGGCGAATTCGGCCGGACGCCTATGCGCGAGAATCGCGGCGGGGTCGAAATGCCCTTCGTCGGCAGGGACCACCACACCGGCGCCTTCACCCTCTGGATGGCGGGTGGCGGCGTGAAGCGCGGCTTCACCTACGGCGAGACCGACCCCGTGGGTTACGAGGCCACCATCGACAAGGTCAGCGCCCATGACTTCCACGCCACGCTCATGACCTTGCTGGGCTACGACCACAAGAAGCTCACCTACCCCTTCCAAGGCCTTGAGCAGCGGCTCTCGAACGTGACCAAGCAGTCGCGGGTGGTGAAGGAAGTCATCGCCTGACTCTTTCGGAACCGAAAAGCCCCGTCCGCTGTATTGGAAGCGGACGGGGCCCGGGGAAGGGTCGGAGGAGAGGGCATTGGCCTCCGGCTTTGCAGGCCTTTGGACAGTGTTCGAATGGGGAATGTAGGCGGGGCGGGCGGCGGTTTAATTTTTGTCGCTTTCCGGCTCCGCATTTTTTCGACCGGTTCGCTCCGGCCGCTTCAGTCCGGGCTGTTCAAATTCCGGGCCCGCGACCAGAAACGGGCGCGAAGCCATGCCCGCGACCGCCACCCGCCTGACTGCTTTTACCGAATCCGTGATTCGCGGGACCACCCGCTTGGCCACACGTCACGGGGCGATCAATCTGGCTCAGGGATTCCCGGATTTCGATCCCCCGGAGGAGCTGCTTGTCGCGCTTGAGCGGGCGACCCGCGGACCGAACCACCAGTACGCCGTGACTTGGGGGGCACCGAGGTTCCGGGAGGCGCTGGCACGGAAGATCACGTCCTTTAGTGGGGTAGCGATCGATCCGGACCGGCACTTGGTTGTCACCTGCGGAAGCACTGAGGCGATGATGGTGGCCATGATGACCGCCTGCAATCCGGGCGACAAGGTGGTGGTCTTCTCGCCCTTCTATGAGAACTACGCGGCGGACGCGATCCTGTCCGGGGCGGAGCCGATCTACGTCGCGCTGCGACCGCCGGACTTCGCTTTCGACCGCGAGGAGCTGGCGAAGGCGTTCGAGCAGAAGCCCAAGGCGATCGTCGTCTGCAATCCCTCGAACCCCACCGGCAAGGTCTTCACCCGGGAGGAGTTGCTCTTCATCCTGGAACTGGCCGGGAAGCACGATGCCTTCATCATCACCGATGAGCCTTACGAGCACATCGTCTTCGAGCCGCACGAGCACGTCCATGTCGCGGCGTTGCCGGGGGCCTTCGATCGCACGATCACCTGCAACTCGTTGTCGAAGACCTATTCGATCACCGGCTGGCGGCTCGGGTATGTCCAGGCATCGGAGCGGGTCATTGCGGAGGCGCGCAAGGTCCATGATTTCCTGACCGTGGGTGCGGCGGCCCCGCTGCAGGAGGCAGCGGTTGCGGGGCTTGAGCTGCCGGGCAGCTATTACATTGGCCTGCGCGACCAGTATGCGAAGAAGAAAGACGTTTTTCTCGGCTACTTGCGCCAGCTCGGCCTGCCCTTTACCGAGCCGCAGGGGACCTACTTCGTGATGCTAGATATCGGCTCGCTCGGGTTTGCCAGCGACACCGAGGCCTCGGAATGGCTGATCAAGGAGATCGGGGTGGCGGGCGTGGCCGGATCGAGCTTCTTCCGGGAGCCGGTGAACCATCTGATCCGCTTCCATTTCGCGAAGGGCGAGGAAGCCCTCCGGGCTGCGGGCGAGCGCTTGCTCAAACTACGGGAAAAATAGTATTTCACATGGATTCCTCCGCAGCGCCGCCTCCCGTCCCCGCATTCCGGGAAGCGCTGCGCTTCTGGATCAAGCTCGGATGGATCAGCTTCGGCGGCCCCGCCGGGCAAATCGCGATCATGCACAAGGAGATCGTCGAGCGCCGGCGCTGGCTGGGCGAAGACCATTTCCTGCACGCTTTGAATTTCTGCATGCTGCTCCCGGGGCCGGAAGCGCAGCAGTTGGCGACCTATCTCGGCTGGCGCTTGCATGGTGCTCGCGGGGGGATTGCGGCGGGAGTGCTTTTCGTGCTGCCCTCGGTCTTCATTCTTTGGGGCCTGAGCTGGCTCTACATGGCGGGCGGCGAGATAACGTGGATTCAAGGGCTCTTCTACGGACTGATCCCTGCGGTCATCGCCATCGTGCTTTCCGCGGTGAAGCGCATCGGCTCGAAGGCGCTCAAGTCGCCCTCGCTCTGGAGCCTGGCGCTGCTATCCTTCGTCGCGATCCATTTCTTCAAGGTTTCCTTCGTCATCATCATCCTTGCGGCGGCCTTGGCCGGATATCTCGGCGGCAAGCGCTTCCCGAAGCAATTCCCGGCGGGCAAGGGTCATGGGAGATCCGCCGAACACGAACTTCCTGCGGCCGTGCTGCCACCATCGCCGCCCGCGACGCTCGCGCGCAGCGTGAAAGTCACCGCACTCTGCCTGACCCTGTGGTGGCTCCCGGTGCTGCTGTGCGGCTATTCGCTCGGTTGGCGGAGCGTGCAGTTTCAGGAAGGACTTTTCTTCAGCAAGGCCGCGCTGGTCACCATCGGCGGGGCGTATGCGGTGTTGCCTTACGTGGCCCAGATGGCCGTCGAGCATTACGGCTGGCTCGGCCAGCGGCAGATGATGGCCGGCCTCGGGCTCGCGGAGACCACGCCCGGGCCCTTGATCATGGTGTTGCAGTTCGTCGGCTTCGTTGCCGCCTGGCAGCACCCGGGGGACCTGCCGCCGTTGCTCGCGGCGACGCTTGGAGCGGCAATCACCACCTGGGTGACCTTCCTGCCTTGCTTCCTGTTCGTGTTCCTCGGGGCACCTCACGTCGAGGGCCTGCGTGAAAGGCCGGGGCCGGCCTCCGCTCTCACCGCCATCACCGCGGCGGTAGTGGGCGTGATCCTCAATCTCGCCATCGTCTTCTCCATCCACGCCCTGTGGCCCGAAGGTGGCCGCCTGGATCTCTTCGTGGCGGCCGGCGCGGTGATTGCCTTCTTGGCGATGGAGCACTTCAAATTGGGGGTGATTCCCGTGCTGGGTGCCTGCGCGGCATTAGGGGTGGCGGTAAAGTTGCTTCATCCGTAACCGGGCGGGAGTGCGTTGGGGAGGGGCCGAGCCCACGCTTTCACGGAGCCTGCGTCACGAAGCCGCTCCCCACGTGCACGCGATAGTCCTTGATCCGGCCCGGATTGTTTCCGGTGCGCGGGGTGTAGCGGAAGCCGCCGATGGCGGTCTTCGCGCCGAGGTCGATCACGAGCTGGTGCGGGTAGGGCGGCTGCGCGGTCTTCCACTCGGAATGCCAGAAGTCCGCGGTCTGGCCGTTGATCGCGTTCGAGGCGGAGCCGTCTTCGCCGACCAGCTCCTCGCTGTCCACGTAGGCGATGGTCCAGCTCGCATGGGAGATCGAGTTGCCGGAAGGATCGAGCAGGTCGAGCTCGGCGATGGCGGCGTAGGGTTTGCCGTCGTGCGCGTTCAGCGCCTCGAGCACGAATTGCGATCCTTCCAGCGGCTTTGCAAACTTCACTTCTTGCGCTTCGCTTCCGGCTGCGAAGCTGCCGCTTAGGTCCGGCTTGTGACTGCCGAGGTCCAGCGTGCCCTTCTTGGTTCCCTTGCGGGCAAAATCGCATTCGGGATGAAGCTCGTCGAGGATCGGCTTGGCGAGGCCCGCGATCACCGGTTCGCGTGGCCCTGTTAGATCGAGCACGACCACTTCGTTGTCGCCTGCCTTCAACCACGCGCCGGGTAGATAGGCGGTCTGCGTCGGGCCGATATTCCAGTGTCTCGCGAGGCAATGGCCGTTCACCCAGACCACGCCTTTCCCCCAGGTGCGGAGATCGAGGAAGGTATCGGCCGCCTTCGCGAGCTTGAAGCTGCCGCGCCAAAATTTCGGGCCGGTTTCCTCCCTCGCCGCAGGTTTCCATTTCAGGGAGGAGAGGAAGGAGGGAGCGTCGAGCTTGAGCGGAAAGACTTCCCACACCCCTTTGACCTCGCTCGTCTTCGTGCCCTCCACAAGCTGCACCTTGCCATGGATGCCCTTGCGGTCGTGGATCTCGGTGCCGAAGTTCACGTGGCCCATGGCTTCGACGAGGATGTCGAGCTGTGCGGGGGCTTTCCGTTCCGGGAGGTTCACGTGGAAGCGCCGCGAGCGGCGGTCCATGATGCCGACCTCCCTGCCGTCGAGAAACACCCAGGCGAAGTCGTGGACTTGGTCGAGCTGGAGCTTCGCGGCCGGACCTGCGGGAAGTGCCGTACGATAGACGATGCAGCCGTGGCCTTGGTCGTAGGCTTCCATATGACGCGGCGCGCTGTCCTTGATGGCTGCGGGAAGGTTTGCGAACAGGTCCGCCGTTTCCGTCAGCTTGAAGGAGGGCACCTCGACCACCGGCATCGGCGCGGGCGGGTCGGAGAGTTTTTCGCCCGGCAGCAGGAAGCGCGACATGAGTTTGCGCGTCCGCTCGAACTTGTCGCCGATCCAGCCCGCTTCGCTGATCGGGGCATCGTAGTCGTAGCTGCTGGTGTCCGGCTTGAAGGGCCGGTCGGCACCGGCCCACAAGCCGAAGGAAGTCCCGCCGTGCGCCATGTAGATGCTGAAGGAAGCGCCTTCCTTGAGCATGTATTCGAGGTCCGCGAGATAGCTGTCGGTCTTGCCGAGGTGATGCGGTGCGCCCCACGTATCGAACCATCCCGGATAGAACTCACCGCACATCAGCGGTCCGGTCGGCTGCACCTCGCGCAGCTTCTTGAAACCGTTCGCGGGATCGCTGCCGAAGTTCACCACGTTGAAGAGATCATCGCGGCGGCCGTTCTTGAGGTTGCCGGTCGGATTGCAGGCGAAGAGCGGGATATCAAAGCCCGCATCGATCGTGGCCTGGCGCATGCGGCCCATGTATTCGGCGTCCTTGCCGTAGAAGCCGTATTCGTTTTCCACCTGCGCCATCAGGATCGGTCCGCCTTTGGTCACCTGGAGCGGTCCCAGCACGCGGCCGACTTCCGCGAGCCACGCCTTGCTCGCGGCCATGAAGTCGGGGTCCTGCGAACGCAGCGCGATGTCCGGCTTCTTCAGCAGCCACCAGGGAAGGCCGCCGCCATCCCACTCGGCACACGCATAGGGACCGGGGCGCAGGATCACCCAGAGGCCTTCTTCCTGCGCGAGGCGGCAGAACTCGGCCGCATCCGCCTGGCCCTCCCAGTTGTATTCGCCTTTCTCGAACTCGTGGAGATTCCAAAAAAGATAGGCGCAGACGGCATTCAGGCCCATCGCCTTGCAGAGCTGCAGGCGGTGCCGCCAATACTCCTTCGGCACGCGGGCGAAGTGGAGTTCGCCGCAACGGATCTGCAGCCGCTCGCCATCAAGCAGAAGGTCCGTTTCGCCGATCTCGAAACGATGCTTCGGGGCCGCCGCGGCTTGGGCGAGAGAGGAAGTCGGAAGGGTGGCCGAGAGGCCGAGAGCCAGTGCGAGGATCGGAAAGGGCTTCATAACAAAGGTCGTCCGTTTGGGAATCATACAAGTCCCGCCACCGGCTTGGAAAGCCTTCTCGTGGAGGAAAGGCCCAGCCCCGATCCCGCCATTGGCCGAAGGAAGAGCCGGTTCTTCACAAACGTCCCTGCCCGTGGTTTCCAAGTGTATGTTCTGGTCGTGGGATGGCGCAATCGTGCAGGGTTTGCGAAGTGCGGAGGGAAGCGGATTGGCCGTCGGCTGGCGTTTGCTAAGCTGGCCTTCCTTGCATGAGCCCGAACCCGAACCTCGCCCGTTCCAAGCAGCCGGGGCTGTTCTCCTTGGAGAACGTCCTGACGCAGCGGTTCGGGCGGGAATTCTTCGCAGCGCTCCCGGAGCAACCGGGAGTGTACTTCTTTTCCGATGCGGTGGGAAAGCTCCTCTATATCGGTCAGTCGGCCAGCCTGCGGGGGCGGATAGGGAGTTACCGGCATGTGGTGGAAGGTCGGCATCCGAAACGGACGCTGCGGCTGGTTTCGCGCATCCATCGGATCGAGTGGGAGATCTGCGGTTCGCCCTCGGGAGCCGTCGCGCGTGAGAGCGAGTTGCTCCTCCAGCACCGGCCTCCGTTCAATCGCGCGGGTGTTTGGATCGGACAGCCGTGGTGGCTTGAGGGCCGGGTGGCATCGGGCCGGTTGCAACTCCAGATGCAGCGGCAAAGCGGCGGGATCGGCCCGCTATCTCCCGGTTTCCGCCATGTCTTCGGAGTGCTCGCGCGGTGTGTGTATCGGGTCGCTTGCCCGGATTCGCCCATTCACCGTTACCCCTGCGGCCTGATCAGGGCGGCAACGCCGCTTGGCTTGTCATTGGCATTGCCGAACGTTGCCCGGGCTTGGGCGCTATTCGGGAACGCAGCGCGGGGAGAAGCGGCGGAACTGCTCGCCCTTCTCGACGCGATGGCACCCTCCGCCTCACTTCCGGAGCAGGAATTCTGGACGGATCAGCGCGATCAGATCGAGACCTACGCCGCGAAGGCGGGGCGGGTCTTGCTGCCTCCCAGCGGAGGGCCGATCGATCCAAGCTGCCTGCCGCTCGAGTTGCCTTTCGGGATCTGGGGCTAAAATGCTACTTATTCGATCGCTTTCAATTCCACGCTTTCGAAGCGGGCATGGGTATCCACGACACGGAGGCCCACGGTGCCCCTCGGATAGGTGTCGTCCTTGGCGGTTAGGACCACCTTGCCATCGAGCGTGACGGTGAATCCGGAGCCCTTGGCGGCGACACTCAAATCGACGGGTTTCGAGGTGTCGCAGGTGACCGGTGCACGTGCGATCTCCTTCCAGTCCGAGCCATCCGTTTTTCCAAGTACGACGGTCTTCGTACCGGGGATGATTCCCGCGAAGTAGCCGCGCTGTGCATCGAAGCCCACGGACGGGTCCTTCATGCGGAACAACAGGCCCGCATCGCGGTCGCCCTTCACGAAGGAGATCCGGGTGCTGGCCTTGAAATCCGAGAACTCGCCGCCATCCAGAACCAGCTTTTCGCCGCTGCGATAGTCGTTCACCGGGTCCTTCGGCACGACACCGAGCTCGACGCCATCCGTCGTCACGGCGAGGAACTGCTGGTGCCCGTAGTAGGAGAAGGGGGCCAGATCCTTTTCGCTGCGGAAGGAGATCGAGAGCGGGAGCTTGGGAGACGGCATCTTCTCTCCCGATGGGCGCTCGATGGACGAGCCGGGAGCGACGGGTTGGCCGAAGTCCGGGAAGCCCGACTTGAAGGTGAAGGGCTGGACGAAGATGGAGCGCTTCCAGTTGCCGCCGCGGTCGCGCTTGGCGTGATAGACGTGCCACCATTCCTTGCCGTCCGGGCTTTTCACGAAGCCGCCGTGTCCCGTGCCGAAGGTGCTGTCATTTCCGCGGAAGGCAGGCTCGGGATGCTTTTCCCACGAGGCGGGATCCAGCGGATCCTTGCCGGTCAACTCCATGATTCCGAGCTTGTAGGTCGGCAGCCAGGAGGCGGCGGTGGAATAGACCAGGAAGGTGCGGCCGTCATGCTCCAGGATCTGCGGGCCTTCCGCGAGGCCGCGGGAGCTCTCCTTCTCTTCCGTGCGCTCCCAGAGGTAGGTGTCGTTCTTCGCGAGCTGCACGCGCGGGCCGGCGAGTTCCACCGGCGACTTCATCGGTGCAATGTAGAGGTACTGGTTGTCACTGCCCGGTTTGTCCCAGCCGGACCAGACTGCGTAGAGCTTGCCGCCGGATTTGAAGGCGACCATGTCGATGGCCCAGATGTTCGGGGACTTTCCGTCGGCACCCTCGCCGGTCGCGAAAGGACCGTGGAACTTGTAGGGACCGAGCGGATCGGAGCCCTCGGACTCCAAGGCGTAGGCCAGATGGTTCGCATTGTTCCCGTCCGAGGCGGCGACATAGATGTAGAACTTGCCGTCGATGAACTGGAGTTCAGGCGCCCACACTTCCCTCGAGTACGGGCCGGTTTCCGGAGCTTTCCACACCACGCGGGGAGTGCCGAGCGAAGTCAGGCGATCCGAGATCCACAAGGTCACGCCGCGGTTTCCCGCCGACTGGCACCAGATGTACTTCTCGCCATGGCGGATGACGCAGGGGTCCGCCCCTTCCGCGATGGGATTGACGAAGGTATCGGCGGGCGACGTGGACAGGAAGCAGGCGGAGAGAAGGAGGGTGCGGAGCATGGTCCTTCGGGATAGTTGCGGGGGTGGGAGGCGGCAACTTGAAATTGGGCCTTTAGGGAGCTTCCCCGCCCAAGTCAGGACGGAGCTGTTGGTCTGCCCGGGGAGGTCACCGTACGTTTCTCTGGCGGGATTGCCCTCCGGGCCATGCCAGTTTGCGGCTGCGCCGGGGAGATGACGTCGCTAGCGCTCCTGCCTGCATTCAA
>CAMLOZ010000048.1 GCA_946481625.1 uncultured Haloferula sp.
GCGGACCTTGCCCGTGTCCCCGCCTTCTTCGGGATTCCCGTCGAAGGCGAATTCCTCGAAGTTGCTCAGCCCGTCCCCGTCGGGATCCGCGGCTTTGGCAGCGGCGGGGCCGGACAGGGTCGGGAAGTTCGCGATCCACGGGATGAAGGGGTCGGTAAAGACCGCCAACATGCCGCTGCCGGTGATTTCCGGGCGCTCGAACTGTGCACCGGAACCGATGGCTCCGTAGGTGCCGTCGGCCATCGGCACGCCACCGATCGTCAGGGCCGCGACCGTGTCGATGTCGAAATGGGTGAGGTCGAGCACCGCCCCGGTCGCGATCTCGACTTCAGCCAGGTCAGCTAACATTGGCGTACCCAGGCTGAGCACACCTTCGAGAACCCTGGTGGCACCGGTGTAGTTGTTGGCCCCATCAAGCGCCATGGTCCCGACGCCGATCTTGGTGAGACCGCCGGACGCTTTCCCGAAGGCACCCGACTGGTCCGTCAGCGGACTGGAGACCACCAGATCGACATCCGCGTTGCCCGTGACATCCGCCACGTTGAAGAAGGTTTCGCTGGAAAGGTGATTGGCCTTGCCGACGCTCTGGATAAGCGACATGGCGGTGCCGGTGACCGTGATATCGCCCTTGAACTGGTAGCCCAGGTAGTCGCCCGTGTCGCTTGACGACTGGCCGAGGACAGCCCCGTTCAGCGTGATGTGGCCGATCTGGTTGTAACGGGCGGACTCCATCGTGCTCCCGTTGAGGATGATTTCCGGCAACAGCGAGGCGTTTGTCGCGGCATTGCCGAAGACATCGTTGCTCATGAACGAAAGCGCTCCCGGCGCGTTGACGGTGATGGTGCGCCCGGCCACCTGGCAATTGCCGAAGCTGGTCCAGTTCGCAGCGGCGAAGACCCATGTGTTCGCGACGAAGAGGCCGTCATCAATGGTCACCGGCCCGGTGAAGGAGCCGCCGCCGTTGCTGGTCACCGTGGCGGGGCCTTTCTTGACCAGGGATACCGGACCCGCGCCGGTGGTATCGTTGATCTGGCAACCATAGCTGCCGTCCACCGCCATGTCCAAAGTGAGGGTCGCGGGCGTAGTGGAGGTATTGGTGATCGCGCCGCCGCCGAGGCCGGTCAACGCACCGACGGTGACATTGAGGCCGTTCAAATCCAGCGAGCCGCCGTTCACCGCCAGCGCGGCGGTGCTCCCGCCAAGCGCCTCGGCGTGGTCGAGGGCAAGGACACCCTGTTCGATGATCGTGCCGCCGGTGTAGGTGTTGGCACCGCCGAGACGGACCGGTCCCGCGCCGATCTTGGTGAGCGAGCCGGAGCCGCTGACGACGGAGTTCACCGCCAGCGTGCTGGAGGATTTGTTTTTCCAAAGCTGGTTCGCTCCCAAAACGACCTCGCCGGTGCTGTCCAGGGAAAGACCGCCCGCTGCGGCCTGATCCAGCCAGATGCCGTCCGCGCCGAGCGTGAGATTGTGGGAGCCGCCGATCGAAACGGGTCCCGAACCCGCGGTGACGACGATCGACTTCACGTTCTGGTCGGCACCGAGCAGGTTTACCAGGTTGGCCGCTCCAGTGGCAGCGAAGGCGATGCCCGCCGAGCCATCTGTCGGCAGCGGCCCGCCCGGCACGGTACCCGCTTCGTCGGATGTCCAATTGAGCGAGGTCCATTGGTCGTCCACATCGCCTTTCCAATACAAGTTGGTGGCCGGGGGCGGATCGGTCACCACGGTGTTGGTGAAATTGTCCACGTAGAAGACCGCGTTCGGGGAGGTGACGCCACCGTGGCCGAAATTGAATCTCAAGTGGATCTGGCCGGAGTTGCTGGAGGCCATGCCGGCGGCCTGGGCGACCGTAAGCGGGAAGGTGAGCGTTTGGGGAGGTGCATCGACCGGCACGTCCCTCACCGCGATGGGGCTCCACCCGAGATTGTCGGCCTGAAGAATGATTTCAATCTGAGGTGTCGCAAACCACGAGTTGTATCCTGGATTCGGGTAAAACGCGTCGAGCTTCAGTTCGGTGGCATCGGTGAAGATGGCCTGCAATTGCTCCGCTGACAGCGTGATCGAAGTGCCGATGTTCCACCAATTGTTCGTCCCTGCGAACGGCTGGGTGACCGCGAGGGACTGGAGACCGTCGGTAGGTGCCGTGGTCGAAGTTGCCACGGAATTCGGGGGGCCAGCCGCCCACCCTTCGGTATCGGTTTCCCACGAAAAGATCGGGGCGGCGGAGCAAACGGGAGCCGCGAGCGCGGCGGCGACGAGGCAGAGTGAAGTCTTGGGCTTCATGATTTCATTGGGTTAGGACTGAACGGAAGCGGCTCAGCGCCGGCGGCGGAGGAACGCGATCAAACCGGCGGCCGACACGACGAGGGAGGACGAAGGTTCCGGCACCGAAGTGACGGAAATGTTGTCGATGGCGAAGGTCTGGGTGCCGTTGTCGAGGCCATCCCCGCCGCCGGCCCAGGTGCCGACATGCCAGGCGAAAGCGACGCTGGACCAGCCAAGGCCGGAGTCCGTGATCGCGGCGGCATGGGGAGTCATGTCCCAGGTGAGCGTGGCGAAACCTCCGTTGGTCAGAGTGCCGCTCGCGGGCGCGTGGGAGGACCAACCGTTGCTGTTGTTCAGGATCATCACGAGGTTGTTGGCGTAAACGCCCCAGCCATTCGGGTTCGCCCAGTCGGAGAAAACGTCCAAGGTCAGCGTGATGGCACCCGCATCCATGAAGCTGCGCGGGTCCTTCTCCAGGATGGTGTTCATCGTCCAACCGGAAAAACCCGCCGGGACGGTGAACGTATTCGCGGCGCTAAAGATGCCGTCGGTGGCGTGGACCGAGTCCACGGTGGTGGCCACGCCATTGAGAGTTCCTGCTCCCCACCCGTTCAGGGTGCCGGATTCAAAGGACTCGATGACCGCAGCGTGAGCGGTGGATACGCTGAAAACAAGGGAGGATGCGGCGACAAGGCTCCGCCAGGATGGGGTTTTCAATCTCATGGGTCTTGTTGGGTTGGGAGTAAAAGGGGCTGAGTCTGTCCGGAGTCGCCGCTGCGGCCACGCCTCGACGGGAAGCAGCGGCCGCGGTTATATTTCCGGGAGGAGGGCGGGTGCCGTCGCTTGGTTCGAACCAGCGCTCGCCCTCTGGGTTCGCTAACATGGCACCACGGACCCGCTCCGTGGTCCACGTCGCCAAGGAGGGTTTTTGAATCCCCCCGTTCAGGGGATGGGCTGGTGTGCACCGGGGAAAGGCATCGGCCGCGTGACCACGTGCCAGGGCATCAGGAAGCCCGGCATCGCCCCTTTTTTACCCTTCAGGCTCTCCGGCGATCGCCCCGGGTGTGCCGGCCCCGAGATAAACCCGACAACACCTGCGGATCTCCGGTGAGACCGTTGACGGAGACGAAGCGGTGGAGGTCGTAGTTGATCCGGCTCCCCGCCCTGCCAGTGTCATCGCAGCGATGATTCCATCCACCACGTCGGTGCGCGCCCACAGGAAGACCGCGGGATACCGCATCCCGACGGCAGGATCGCCGAAGCCGATCTGACCGCCCTTTCCACCTTCGTGATCTTCAGCCGGCGGCGGAACCTGAACCGCCCTGTCCGGGCTCCGGCAGGGCGGCGATTGGGATCCGGGCGAGGTTATTTCATCCGACAATCATGGCGTCGCGGCGATGGTGGCGGCGATGACGCCCGCCCCCTGCGTCGTGGGATGCACGCCATCGCTGAAGAGGCCCGGCTCATCGAGCAGCGGCGTGTTGTTGTCGATCATGGTCACGCCGGTGGCGGTGGCGACGGCCCGGACGGCCGGAACAAGCGTGTTCTGGACGAACGCGGGATCGAAGGCCGTGCCAAAGGGATTGGGCGTGAACACCGGCGGCGGCAGGCAGATGTAAACCCGCGGCTGGGTGGACAATCCCTTGTATTTCGCGATCAGCGCGCGGTAGTCGGCATCGAACTTCACGGCGTTCCAGTTCCACGGTTTGGAATCGTTGGTGCCGAGCATGATCACGACGATGTCCGGCTTAAATTGCAGGCTGCCGCGATACGCCCACGAGTTCCAGTAGGTGTAGTCCGAGCGCTTTTGCACCGTGGCTCCGGAAAGCCCGAAGTTGCCGACGTTGTAGCCGCTGCCGAGCAAGACCTGGAGCTGCGCGGGGTAGCTCTCCACGCCCGGATTCTGCAGCGCGTAGCCGGCCGTGATGCTGTCGCCGACGCAAGCCACCTTGACTTGCGCCCAGGCGGATTGGAGGCCGAGCAGGAGCGCGGCACCTGTGGCGAGCATTTTGCCGAAGCGGCGTTTGGTGAGGTAGTTCATGGGTTGTTTGGGTTGGTTTTCGGTTTCTCCATGGGAGAGGGGTCCGGATCACCACGCGACGACGATCCGGTAAAAGCGCTTGGTTTGGGCCCCGCCTGATAGATCCGTTATTTGGATCGGAGCGCCGGTGCCGGAAATGTTGTCCTGCACCGTGGACCACGAGCCTTCTAACAAAGTATCGGAACGCTCCACGCGGTAGGTGCGGCCGGGGGTGCTCGGGAAGGTAAGCTGCATGTCGTCGCCGCTGGCCTGCATGGCGGCGATCCGCAGCAGGCTTGCGCGGTTGTTCGGATCGGTGCCGCTGACGTATTCCTGATCGTTGAGCCAGCCGTCGCCGTCGGGGTCGGCGCTGTCGGCTGAGTCGCCGGCGTTGGCGATGGAACCGAAGTTCGCAAGCCGCCAGTTTTCCAAGGTGGTGTAAGTTGTGGCCGACGCGGCGCTGGACCCGGTTCCAACACCGGGCTGGCCGTTCGCTGCGACGGTGTAGTACCAGGTCACGCCGTCGACCAGGCCGGTGTCCGCGTAGCTCGTCCCGGAAACCCCGGTGGCCAGCTCCGTGTAGGGTCCGCCGCTGCTGCCGGAGCGTTTGACGACGTAGTCGGTGGCCCCGTCCACAGCGCTCCATGACAGCGCGATCTGCGAGCTGCCACCCGTGGCCGTCACGTTCTGCGGCGCGGGGAGCGGGTTCGCGGTGAGGGTGATGTGGTTCAGGTTCCAAGCCCCGCCATCGAAGTAAACGCGCATGACGTGCTGGCCGGCGGCGAGGGCGATGTTCGGGGCGGTGACGTCGGTGTAAGTCTGCCAGCCGCCGGTGGCGGGAGCGTTCATCAGACCGGTGACATCGATGCCATCGAACTCGACATGCCCTTGGATCGGCAAGGACGCGGAGGCCGCCCGCAGCGCGATGGCATAGCTGCCGGTGTGGGCGACATTGACCGTGTATTCGAGCCACTCGCCCGCGCCGGCCCAACCCACGTTGTAGCCGCCTTCCCCGCAGGCCTCCAGGTCGACGCCGTCGGAGCGATACTGGCCGCCGTTGTTGCCGGTGTCGTTGTCGTTGTAGGCGAAACCCGGGCCGCCGATGTCGTAATCTTCCGCCTGGATCACCCCGGGCACCGGCCAGGGCGTGCCGCCATAGGGTGACCTGGCGAGTCCGGCGACTTCGGCCGAGGAGAGGACGCGGTCGTAGAGGCGCACGTCGTCGAGCGTGCCATTCAGGAAATTGTTGCCGGTTTGCAGGCTGCCGATGCGCAGGCTGGCGGGAAGCGTGCGCGAACCGGTCGGGCCGGTGCCGCTGCCGCGCGGCGCGCCGTCCACATACACGGCCATCGCGCCGCTGGTGTTGTCGCGGGTGGCGACGAGGTGATGCCATGCACCGTCGTTGATGTTCACCGAGGAAGCGAGGGTCGTGTCGCCGCCCGTCGAGCCGACGCCGAGCACGAACTTGCCGTTGACGACGGACGTGCCCCAGTCGGCCCCTCCCCCGCCGACTTCGCCGTCCACGAGGCCCTTGCCAGCCCACCACTGAGCGTTGGCGGCACCTGCGGTGTCGGTCGTTTTCACCCACATCGCGACGGTGAAGTCATCGGTGACGGAGCGCGGGATGACAACGCTGCCGCTGGTGCCGTCGAACTGCGCGGCCTGCGCGCCGACTCTGCCGGCGACGTAACCGAGCGCGCTGGCGGTGCCGTGGTTGCCGCTGCCGCTGGTGTCCTGCGCGTTGCCTTCGAAGGCATAGAGCGCACTCGATTCGCGCGGGGTGGCATTCGCTTCGGCCGAGTCGCCGCTCTCGCCAAAGGCATTCGTCGCTGAAACCACGTAGAAATAGGAGGTGCCGTTGATGAGCCCCGAATCGAGGTAATCGGTCGCCGTCACGCCGCTGGCAACGGTGCTGTAGGGGCCGCCGCTGACGGTGGCGCGTTTCACGTTGTAGCTGTCCGCCCCCACGGCGGTATTCCAACTCAACTGTACCGACGCGTTGGAAGACGAGGCCGCCACACTTCCTGGCGTGAACGGTGGCTGATTGGGAATGTCGCCGTAAAGGATGCCGCGTCCGCCTGCGGCGATGTAACAACGCCCGTAGATTCTCGGGTCGCCGATGACGTTCTGAATGATGCCGTAGCGATGCTGGTCGTCATTGATCCGCGTCCAGCTCGTGCCCTGATTCTCCGAACGATAGATGCCCCAGATGCCGCCAATCCGGCCGTGCAAGTAAACGACCGGATGCCCGGTGCCGGTGGCGGTGCGGCCGAACCCGACGGTTTGCGCGGCCTCCACGCCCGCCACCTTGGAGAAGGTCGCGCCCGAATTCGTGGTCCGCCAGAGGCCGTCTGAAACCGCCACCCACAAGCTTCCTTCCTGGCCGTAGGCCGGGCGCATGCTTTCGCCCCACGCGGTGATCGCGCTCGCGAGCGCGAAGCTCGCTCCGCCGTCCGTGCTGACGAACACCCGGCCCGTGTTCCGATAGTAGAGGTAAAACTTGTTAGGATTCACGCGGTCGGAAAACAAAAACGGTTGTTCCCACGTTGCCGGCGTCAGGTTGCTGCCGGCGCACGGAATCCAGGTCGCGCCGCTGTCGGTCGAATAGTAGGGCGCAGAGCCGTAAATGGTCCAAACAAGCCGGGTGCCGTCCGCGGAAATGGCGACCATGCCGGGGCCGCTATCCGTCTGCACGGGCGGCGGAGTCGTGGCGAATTGCGACCAGGTGCTTCCGTAGTTGGTCGAAATCAAGCCCCCGCGACTCCCGGAATAAAAGGTGCGCACGACGATGTTCGGACTCTGTTCCGCGAAATCAATGCCGTAGCTGTTGCCTCCAAGTGGCCTGAAAATGTCCGTGGCGGGTGGCGAAACATCCAGATTGTAGTGGGAAAAGCCGCCGACATCGCCCATCGCACTCCAAAGCTGCGGCCCGCTGGGTGGGCTGGCCAGATTGGTGCCGATGTCGGTGAACGCGTTTTCCTCAATCCCCGTGGAACGGAACTGCCAGGTCGGCGACGCACTGGTAAAATTATAGCTGGAGAAGACGCCGCCGCCAGTCACGTAGTAAACGCGGTCAGAGTTGTAGGGATCGATTTTCACGTCGAACATCCAACCCTGAACGATGTTGCCGCCGCCCGCTCCCATCCAAGGCGCGCTCGAAGTATCCACCGCGCCGTTGTAAACCGCCGTCCAGCTCGTCCCGCCATTCGTGCTGCGGTAAATGTCGCTCACCGGCCACCAGCGGTCCGCCGTTGTGACGACGATGCGGTTGGGATTCTGCCTGTCCACGGACACGCCGCCGTAACCACCCTGGCCCGCGGGCGGCGTCACGTCAGTCGAAGTCAGAGTGGTGAGGTTGAATTTCCGCACCACGCCGGTGCTGATGCCATTCGGTCCCGGGCCATCGCAAAACGTGACATACATATTGCCCAAGCCATCCTGTGCCGCGCGAAGGGGCATGCAGTTCGTCGGCGCGCCGGTGGCGACGCCGGCCCACGTCACACCGCCGTCCGTGCTGCGGTAAAGATTCGTTCCCGTTTGCGCTACGCCCACCCAGATCACGGGCGTGGCGCTGCCGGACGCGCCGCTGCTTTTGATGAACTCCACGAACGAAATCCCGACGCCGTTGGGCGTGGTGTTGACCGGAAAGCTGTTAACCTTCGCCCAGTTCGCCGCGTGGTTGACGCTCTTCCACAGGCCGTCTTCCCGGGTGCCGTAAAAGATCGTGCTGCCGAGATTGGGGTCCACGCCGAATCGTTCGCCGGTGCCGCGGCCATCGTTGTTGGCCCGGATCACAAACGGGGAATTGATCCGCGTGAAGCTCGCACCCCGGTCGGTCGAGATCATGAGCTCGCTCGGGTTTCCCAGCCAGCCGCAGCTCAGATAGAGCCGGTTCGGATCCTGCGCGTCCAGGCCGATGCTCTCGGTGCCGATCAGGCTCCACTCGTTGTTCGGGTAGCCGACGAAATCCAGCAACGAAACCCAGGTGTCATTGGCCGGGTTCCAGCGATACGAACCTCCGATGTCGGTGCGGCAATACATCAACCCCTGCTCGTTGGGATGGAACAGCAGCCCGGTGACGAAGCCGCCGCCGTGGATTTTCACGGGTTTCCAGTTGTAGGTCTGCGCCTGGACCGTGGAAACCGCGAGCAGCCCGGCGAAAAACACGAAGAACGAACGGAACGTGCTGCGCTTTTGCCGGCGAGACAATTCAGCCTTTCCGGCCATGCCGGTGACGGGCCTTGACGAGCTTGAGGCGCTCCATGTGCTTGGGACCAGGGATCTCAGGAAGCGAAGAGCGGGAGAGCGAGAATTCATATCGACGGAAGACATCGGAGGTCGGTGGAGCGGTTCGTCAAAACGGGTTTAGGATCGCCACGGTGGCGGCGGGGTTCCAGGCGATGGTGGCATGCATTCGGGATCGATGACGGACGGACATGAGGCGGGGTGTTCGGGTGATGGAGTGAAATTCGTAGGGTCAGCTTCCGGGCAGCCAGTCGCGCGCGGCGACCGGGTCGCTCTGCCGCCATTGGCTGAGCAGGTTTTCGACGGCGGCGGCACGCAACTGGCCCTCAGGAAAACACTCCACCCATGCGGCGGCGGCGCGGGCATCGGTTTGGGCCCAGCGCTGGACGATGGATACCAGCGTGTCGTCTAACAAACGGCCAGCGGACAGCTTCTCCAGCGCGCGCGTGGCGGCATTCACGGGCTCCGTTTCCGACCATGCCACGAACCCGGCGGCGAGGACGGCCTGCCGCAGCGGCTCATCGGAAATCGTCTCCGCCCATTCCATCGCGGCGGCGGGATCGTCGGAAACCCACTCCATCGTCGCGCGACGGATGATGTCGTCGCATGCGGCGCTCCCCGGGAGCTCGGAAGCGATCCGCAACGCCGCGATCGGATCGGTGCGCACCATTTCCCCCGAGCTAACAAGGAGGAGATCCTGTCGCTCCGATTCGTCCGGCAGATCGCGAATCCATGCGATGGCGGCTTGCGGCTCCTCGTTAACCCAATCAATCACCGCTTTCCCGAGTTCGGATTGCCGCGGCGGACCCGCCGGCAGCCGGGCAGCACGCACTACCGCCGAAACTCCCTCCGCTGGACCAACCTCGCGGCCGGGCTTGCGGGTTGTGAGAGTTTGCTGCGGACGCGCCCGGAAACCCAATTTCACCGGATTGGCGTCCGCAGCTTCCTGAGACGCCACCAGGCCCAAGACAGCAGCCAGGATCCCCGCGCACGCGGCGAGCCCCAAACCCAAGGGCCCGGATGCTGCGGGGGTTGACCGGCTGTCCTCTGGTGGCGTCATGCGTCAGGGAGTGGCGGTGACGTTGTCGATCATGCCCGTGCAAAGCGTGCCGTCATTGTGGCTGGTGACCGCCAGCCCCATCGTCGCGCTGCTCGCCATGCTGACGGACTGATTCGATCCGATCTGCGTCCAACTTGTCCCGTTGGAGGAATAGTATGCGCGGAACGAGTTGTTGGCGGCGCGTTGAAGGCGCACATAGCGCGGGGCCGTCACCCCCGACACGGAAGTATAAACGGTGGTGCCACCCGTGCTCGTCCGGCGCTGGAAGGTCACCCCGTTGCCCGGCGTGATGAACACCGCCGCATAACGCGCTCCCGCCGCCGTGCTCTCGCGGATCATCACGCCCGCCTTGGCCCATGGGTCGGTGTTCTGTACGGAAGTGACCTGCGCGCGCATCTCACAGTTCCCGCTGGACGGCTGATGCACGTAGCGGAACTCGTCCGCCGTGTTCCAGATGTCCGCGCCGGAACCGGTCACCGTGAAGACGCCATTGCTGTAACCGGCGCTGCCGGCCGCCGCAACCGCACCGATGTCTCCCGTGACCCAAGGCGAGGGCAGCGATGCGACGGTTGGCGTGGCACTGGCTTGAATGGAGTTCGCGCCTTCGCCACCGGCGTTCAATCCGGAAACGACGTAGTGGTAGGTCGTGCCGTTCGTCAGGCCGGTGTCGGTGAAGCTGGTGCCGGTGATGTTGGTGATCGTGCTGTAACCGCTGCCGCTCGTGATGGAGCGCTTCACGTTGTAACTGGTGGCACCACTCGACGTATTCCACGTCAGCGCAACCTGCGCGTCGCCGCCCGTCGCAGCCAAGCCGGTCGGGGCCGGTGGTGCAGGCACTTGTGGGGTGGCGCTCGCTGGCACGGAGTTCGCGCTTTCGCCGCCGGCGCTCACTGCGGAAACGACGTAGTAATAGGTCGTGCCATTGGTCAGACCGGTGTTGGTGAAGCTCGTGCCGGCGACGTTGGTGATCGTGCTATAAGGTCCGCCGTTCACCGTGGCGCGCTTCACGCTGTAGCTCATCGCACCGCTGGAAGCATTCCACGTCAACGCGACTTGCGTGTTGCCTCCGGCCGCGGCCAAGCCGGTCGGGGCGGGCGGCACGGGCACTTGTGGCGTGGCGCTGGCTTGCGAGGAGTTCGCACTTTCGCCCCCTGCGTTCGAGGCGGAGACGACGTAGTAGTAGGTCGTGCCGTTGGTCAGGCCGGTGTTGGTGAAACTCGTGCCGGTGACGCTGGTGACCGTGGTGTAGGGACCGCCGCTGACGGTGGCGCGTTTCACGTTGTAGCTCGTCGCGCCGCTGGAGGCATTCCAAGTCAGGGCGACCTGCGCGTTGCCGGCCGTGGCAGCGAGTCCACCCGGTGCCGGCGGCGCGGCGGGCGGGGCCGCGGGTGTGGCGCTGGCCTGGCTGGAATTCGCGCTTTCACCGAAGCCATTCACGGCGCTGACGAC
>CAMLOZ010000049.1 GCA_946481625.1 uncultured Haloferula sp.
GCGTGAACCGGGTGGTGCGCCGCGGAGCGATCGCGATGATCGTCTATGCCGGCCTGGTCTTCATGACCTACAAGACCTTCCAGAAGGTTCCCTCGGGCTTTGTGCCGGAGCAGGACAAGCAGTACCTCGTCGCTTTCGCCCAGCTTCCCGACGGCGCTTCGCTGGAGCGCACCGATGAAGTGGTACGCAAGATGGGGGAGATCATGCTCAAGCATCCCGGCGTCGCCGATTCCATCGCCTTCCCCGGTCTCTCGATCAACGGCTTCACCAACAGCCCGAACGCCGGTATCGCCTTCGTCGGACTCAAGTCCTTCGAGGAGCGCGAGGGCAAGGGCATGTCGGGCAAGGAAATCGCCGCGCAGCTCCAAGCCGAGTTCAACGGCATCCAAGGGGCCTTCGTCGCCATCTTCCCGCCGCCGCCGGTTAACGGCCTCGGCACCACCGGCGGCTTCAAGCTCTACGTGGAAGATCGCGCCGGCCTCGGCTACGACGAACTCTACAACTCGACCCAGGCGCTGATCGCGAAAGCGAACCAGACGCCCGGCCTCGCCGGGGTCTTCTCGGGCTTCACCGTGAATACCCCGCAGCTCGAAGCCGATGTCGATCGGGCGAAGGCGAAGCAACAGGGTATCCCGCTGGGCAACATCTTCGAGACGATGCAGATCAATCTCGGTTCGCTTTACGTGAACGACTTCAACCGCTTCGGCCGCACTTACCAGGTGGTCGCCCAGGCCGATGCGGAGTTCCGCACGAATGCCGATGACATCGCGCGCCTCAGGACCCGCAATGAAAAGGGCCAGATGGTCCCGCTCGGCTCGGTGCTCGACGTGAAGGAAACCTACGGTCCGGAGCGCGCGATGCGTTACAACGGCTATCCCGCCGCCGAGATCAACGGGGGCCCGGCACCCGGCTTCAGTTCCGGCCAAGCCGAGGCGCTCATGGAGCAGGTTGCGAAGGAAACCTTGCCGAAGGGCATTGCCATGGAATGGACGGACCTGACCTACCAGCGCATCCTCGCCGGGAACACGGGAGTCCTGATCTTCCCGCTCAGCATCCTGCTCGTGTTCCTGGTACTGGCCGCGCAGTACGAAAGCTTCAGATTGCCATTTGCGGTCCTCCTGATCGTCCCGATGGCCCTGCTCTCCGCGATGGCGGGCGTCTGGCTCACCGATGGCGACAACAACATCTTCACCCAGATCGGCTTGATCGTGCTGATCGGCCTCGCGGCGAAGAACGCGATCCTCATCGTCGAGTTCGCCGTGAAGCTCCGCGAGGAAGGGAAGGGGATCATCGAGTCCGCGGTCGAGGCCACCCGCCTGCGCTTGCGCCCGATCCTGATGACCTCCATCGCCTTCATCGCCGGTGTCTATCCGCTCGTTGCCGCCAGCGGTGCCGGTGCGGAGATGCGGCAGGCCATGGGCATCGCGGTGTTCTCCGGCATGATCGGGGTCACGATCTTCGGCCTCTTCTTCACGCCGATCTTCTACGTGCTGCTGGAGCGCATCGGCGCGAAGAAAAAACCCGAACCTACCGCTGCCCATTGATTTGAAAGGATACCAATCATGAACTCTTCCCGTCTCATCCTGCTCACCGCAGCTCTCTTCACCTCCTGCTCCTTCGTTCCCCCGCTCGACAAGCCGGGTGTCGAAGTCGTGCCCGTCAGTTTCTCCGGCAATGGCAGCGGCTCCGCTCCCGCCGCGCTCGACTGGCGCTCTTTCTTCACCGATCCGCGCCTCAAGAAACTCGTCGGCACCGCGCTGGAGAACAACCGCGACCTCCGCGTCGCCGCGCTGAACGTGGAGCATTCGCGGGCGCAGTACGGCATTTCCCGTAGCGCGCTATTCCCTTCCGTCGATTTGTCCGCCACCGGCTCACGACGGCGGACACCGGGCTCGACCGTCTCCGGGGGGACGGCGGTCGAGTCCCGGAACTACGACGTTTCCGTCGGCCTCGTCTCGTACGAGCTCGATCTCTTCGGCCGCGTCCGCAGTCTGAACCAGGCCGCCCTCGAACGCTACTTCGCCAGCGATGCCGCCCGCCTCGGCGTGCAGATCTCCCTGGTCGCGGAAGTCGCCAGCCAGTACTTCGCCGAGCGCGCGCTGCTCGAGCAGATCGCGCTCTCCGAGCAGACCCTGCACTCCGTCAGCCAGACCTACGACCTCACGAAGACCCGCCTCGATGCCGGAGACGTCTCCGAACTGGATGCCCGCTCGGTGGAGATCCAGGTCCAGACCGCGAAGGCCAATCTTGCCGCCTACCGCCAGCAGCTTGCCGTCACCCATAACGCCCTCGCGTTTCTGACCGGTGCTTCGCTCGACGGTTTGCCCGATGGCCGCAGCCTCGAACAAGGCCTCGTCGCGGACCTCCGCGCCGGCGTGCCCTCCGATCTGCTCGTGCGTCGTCCCGACATCATTGAAACCGAGCACGAACTCCGCGCCGCGAATGCCGACATCGGTGCCGCCCGCGCCGCCTTCTTTCCGCGTATCACCCTGACCGGCAGCGCCGGCACCGCGAGCCGTAGCCTCGGCGATCTCTTCCAAAGCGGCTCCAGCGCCTGGGCCTTCTCCCCGCAGATCAGCGTGCCGATCTTCGACGGCGGCCTCAACAAGGCGAACCTCGACGCCGCGCAAGTCCGCAAGCAGATCGAGATCGCCCGCTACGAAAGGGCAATCCAGAACGGCTTCCGCGAAGTCTCCGACGGCCTCGTCGCGCGCAGCGGCATCAATAGCCAGATCGCCGCCATCGAGGGCCTCGTTGAAGCTCAGCAGCGTCGCTTCGACCTGGCCAATGCCCGCTACACGCAGGGCGTGGACAGCTACTTCGAAGTGCTTGACGCCCATCAGGAACTCTACGCCGCGCGTCAGTCCCTGATCCAGCTCCGCCTTGCCCGCCTCACCAACGCGGTCGGTCTCTACAAGGCCCTCGGGGGCGGTTGGTGACCCTCTCAATACAACAGCACATGAACCATATCGACCTCACCCAACGTCCGCCCCGCAGCATGCGCGTCCGCCTTGGCCGCTACGTCATCCTGCCGCGCATGCTCGACAAGTGTCGCGCCACCCTCGCCGGCAAGAATGGCGAGTACCACTACGCTTGCCCCGTGGACCAGCACTTCCTGAATTTCGTCGGCATCGATGCCGAGGCGCTCAAGGCCGAAGTCGCCACCGGCAAGGGTGATGGCGAGATCCTCGAGTGGATCGAAGCCAACGCCACCAAGCCCCGTGAACCATGGGAGATCGCCCAGTGGAGCCAGTTCCACGAAACCCGCGGCGTGGATAGCGATGCGGAAACCCTCGCATGGTACGCCGAATCGATCGGCAAAATCACCACCACTCGCGAGGACATCCGCACCATCGCCGACTTCCTCGATCTCGACGACCACGTCACCTTCGGCGGAAAGGCCTGAGGCTTTCCGGGATGGTTGGAGGAAAAGGGGCGCGGTCGCATGACCGCGCCCTGACCGTTTCAGGCGACTTTCAGGCTCACCGGAATATTCCCCTTCGTCGCGTGCGAATAGGGACAAACCACGTGCGCCTTATCCACCAGATCCTTCACCTTCGCCGGGTCGAGTTCCGGCACGGTGATCGTGAGTTCCACCTCGATCCCGAAACCGCTGCCGTCGTCGCGCGGCCCGATCCCCACCTGTGCCGTCACGGTCGCTTCGGCCGGGATATGGATCTTCTCTTTCCCCGCGACGAACTTGAGCGCGCCGAGGAAACACGCCGAGTAACCCGCGGCGAAAAGCTGCTCCGGATTCGTTCCCGGCCCGCCCGCTCCGCCGAGTTCCTTCGGGGTCGAGAGCGTCACGGCGAGCACGCCGTCCGCGGACTTCGAACTTCCTTCGCGGCCGCCCGTGGAGGTCGCTTGCGTCTTGTAGAGTACGTTCATGGCGTCCCGGATGTAGCCCCGATTTGCCGCCATGCAAGCCACCGTTAAGAACAACCGGTGCCCTCCGCGTTTTCCTCCGCGACCTTTGCGTCTCCGCGGTTCGTTCTATCCTCCCACTCCATCCCGGTCCCCAATGCACGTCATTGCCATTCGTCCCCGAAAGTGGCTTCCTCGTCCCAATGTCAGTCACGCGCATCTTCCTCATCCGCCACGGAGCCACCGTTCTCACCGCGGAGGATCGCTTCGCCGGGTCCACGGATGTCGAGCTCTCCGATGAAGGCCGCAGCCAGGTCGGCCGCCTTGCCGAGCGCCTGAGCCTCATCCCGGTCGATGCCGTCTATGCCTCGCCTCTTGGACGCACCATGGAAACCGCGCGCATCCTCGCCGCGCCCCACGCCATGGACGTGCAGGCCCGCGATGGCCTCCGCGAAATCTCCCACGGCCACTGGGAACAACTCACGCGCAAGGAGGTGGAGGACTCCTACCCGGACGAAGCCGCCGCATGGGACCGAGACCCCTTCACCTTCGCGCCCGCCGGTGGCGAAAGCGGCCTCGCCGTCACCGCCCGCGCCTTGCCCGCGCTGCTCGATATCGTCCAGGCCCACGAGGGAAAGCCGGTCATCGTCGTCTCGCACAAGGCCACCATCCGCCTGCTTCTCAGTTCGCTCTTGGGCTTCGATCCCCGCCGCTACCGCGACAATCTCGACCAGGATCCCGCGGCCCTGAACATCATCGATTTCAAGGACCCGGTCCGCGCCCGCCTGATGCTCTTCAACGACAGCTCCCACTACTCCGAATCCGGCATGGCCATCCCCGATATCGCCGGGGCATGCCTCTCGAAGTGGTGGGCTTCCGACTCCCATCCATGAAGATCGCCATCGGCTCCGACCACGCCGGCTTCCGCTACAAGCAGGAGATCGTCACGCATCTCCGCGCCGCCGGTCACGAGGTCGCGGACTTCGGCACGGATTCCACCGAATCCGTCGATTATCCCGTCTTCATCCGCCCCGTTGCGGAAGCCGTTGCTGCCGGTCGATACGAGCGCGGCATCGTCCTCGGTGGCTCCGGCAATGGCGAGGCGATGGCCGCAAATCGCGTCCGCGGCGTGCGTTGCGGCCTCTGCTGGAATGCCGAGTCCGCCCGCCTCACCCGCCTGCACAACGACGCGAATGTCCTCTCTCTCGGTGAGCGCATGATGGACCTCGCCACGGCGCTGGAGATCGTGGATGTCTTTCTCTCCACATCCTTCGAGGGCGGACGCCACCTCGCCCGCATCCAACAGCTCGACGCATGAAACCGCACCTGCTGCCGCAGGACATCGAGACCTTCCTGCACGGGAAAATCCCGCTCACGAAGGCGATGGGCGTCAGCGTGGAGTCGTATGACGACGACCGCCTCGTCGTTACCGCGCCGCTCGATGTGAACCATAACCACCTCGGCACCGCCTTCGGCGGCAGCCTCGCCGCCATCGCCACCCTCGCCGGCTACTGCCTCCTCTGGCTCGAGCTCGGCGACAAGGAAGCACACATCGTCATCCGCAGCGCGAAGATCTCCTACGATCGCCCCGTGCGCGGCAATATCCGCGCCTGCTGCAGCCGCCCCGGGGAGCAGGCCCTGGCGCGATTCCGGAAGAGCTACGAACGCACCGGCAAGGCGCGCATCAAGCTGGCCGTGACGATCGGAGAGGACGACAATACCTGCGTGGAGTTCGATGGCATCTACGTCGCCATCCGCTGACATGAGCATTGCCGCCGCTACCCTCGCGGACCTGCGCGCAGGCAAGCTCGCCGGAGCCACTCGCCTCGACCTCTCCTGCGGCCTCGACTCCTTCCCTGGGGAGATCTTCGACCTCGCCGCCTCGCTTGAAGTCCTGAACCTGACCGGGAACCGGCTCTCTTCCCTTCCGGACGAGCTTCCTCGCCTCAAGAAGCTCAGGATCCTCTTCTGCTCCTCGAACGACTTCGATCATCTCCCCGAGGTGCTCGGTCGTTGCCCCTCGCTCGAGATGATCGGATTCAAGTCGAACCGCATCGGGAGGGTGGGGGAGGAATCGCTTCCACCTTCGCTCCGTTGGCTGATCCTCACCGACAACCGCATCGGGGAAATCCCCGCGTCCATCGGCCGTTGCACCAGGCTCCGCAAGCTCATGCTCGCAGGCAACCGCCTCACCCGCTTGCCGGACGAGATGGCCTCCTGCGCCGCCCTCGAACTGATCCGGCTCTCCGCCAACCGTTTCACATCCCTCCCTTCCTGGCTCTTCGGCCTGCCCCGTCTCTCATGGCTCGCCATCGGCGGCAATCCTCTGACAGAGTCCTCGCCCGTATCGGATCCTCCTTCCGTTCCCTGGTCCGACATCGTCCTGAAAGAGAAGCTCGGCGAAGGTGCCTCCGGCGTCATCCACAAGGCACTCCGCAGATCCGGCGATGACCTCCTTCCCGCCGCCGTGAAGATCTTCAAAGGCACCGTCACCAGCGACGGTCTCCCCGCCGATGAAATGGACGCCAGCCTCGCCGCGGGCAATCACCCGCATCTCATCCCCGTGACCGGAAAAGTCACCGGCCACCCGGATGGCTCGCACGCCCTCGTCATGGAGTGGGTCGGTGCCGAATTCCGCAGTCTTGCCGGGCCCCCGGACTTTGAAACCTGCACCCGCGATGTCTATCCGCCGCAGGCATCCTTCACTCCCGCTTCCATCCGCCGGATCGCGAGGTCCATCGCATCCGCCGCCGCTGCCCTTCATTCCCGCGGCATCCTGCATGGCGACCTCTACGCCCATAACATCCTCTGGAATGGCAACGGCCATGCCCTCCTCGGCGACTTCGGCGCGGCCTCCTTCCATCCGCCCGACATCCCGCCCCACGCGCTCGAGCGCCTCGAAGTGCGCGCCTTCGGCTGCCTCCTCGAAGAACTCCTGGCCCGCGCCGATCCCTCCCATCCGGACGACCTAAAGGACCTCCGAGATCTCGCCGCTCGCTGTCTCTCGCCCCGCCCCGCCGGCCGCCCTCTCTTCCATCAGATATCCGTCCCTTGAGCTCCGGCCTCATGCCTGCCACCCACATCCCCGGCCTCCGCAGCCCCTACGACACCGTGGGCGGCATCGTCCAATTCGGCCGCATGCTCGATAAAATCCGCCTCCGCGCCGCCGGCAAGCTCCCCCCTGCATGGGTCGAAACCATGGGCGTCCCGCTCGGCTTCGATGCCCGTTGCTGCCGCTTCCTCCACATCGACTACGCCGACCTCGCCGCCGAAGCCCTGAAGGGCGGCGGCGATGAAGAACTCCTCGCCTGGTCCTTCGCCAAGGGACGCCAGCCAAACGAAGAGGAGATCGAGGTCTGGAACGGCTTCATGATGAAGATCGGCTGGCGCGACGCCTACGCCGAGCGTGTTCGCTTCCGCCTCGAGGAATCCGGATTCCCTCCGGGTTCCGTCCTCACCATGTTCGACTTCATCGATCTCGACGAAGGCCGTCCCCCGCATCTCCCCTGAAGTTGCAAGGAGGTCGTCCCCCCTTCCGGCACCGGAGGTTCCGGCATGCTTTCGCAACAATCTTATCCGCGCGGAAATACCGCCCGGTTTCAAAAAAGAAGGGTGTTGACCCTGTGCGCAACCAACACATAGGAAGCCGGTTGCGGTAAAAGCCGCGATACATGAAAACACATTCATCTCTTCCTCCGTCGCTGTGTGCCGGACTGATCCGAACCTTCGTGGCATGCACTCTCTTCGCCGCCTCGCCTGCATGGGCGGCAGGCGCTCCGAAGGTCTACCGTTTCACCGCCACCGCGGGTAACACGCTCGACTACGCGATGACTGTGGATCACCCCTCCTTCAATGGGAAATCCACGCTCAGGCTCATCGTCTCGCAGTATTCGAACGGCGTTTCCAATCCGCATCCGGTCGGGGTGAAGTACCACCACTCCTTCCAGAGATGGCAGATCATCAATGAGGACATTGAGGATATGCCCGCAAATGCCACCTTCAACGTCATGATCGCCCCGGCGGCGAAACCGGTCAGCGTGTCTCCTTCGAATGTCGACGGCAGCCTCGCGTTCTTCCCGCTTCAGAAGGGGAACGCCGCCGCGAAGCTTCTCACCACTCACATGAGCAATCCCATTGCCCAGTTGAACGCGGTGAGCCAGCCGAACAATATCGGCTTGTTCTTCATTCCTCCTGGCTCGCGCGCACCGGTGAGTTCCGGCCGCTGGTCGATCTATCAGGAGAGCGGCGAGTCGCACGTGGCCGCGGTCCACAATGTGCTGGATGTCACGAACCTCAAGGTGGCGAACACCGCCATCTCCTTCCGGCACACGGCCGCCGCCGCCAATACCACCGGCAGCGAGACCGTGATCACAAACACCCTGACGGACGGGAAACCGGATGCCGTTCTCTTCGTGCAGCACGTCTTCACGGCCGCCGCCGCCAAAAATGTCGATGAAGTTCTGGGCGTCCGTTATGCCGACGGCAAGTGGCGGATTTTCGCCCAAGACGGGAGCGATCTCCCCGTGACCTCGGAATTCGTGGTCGCCGCCTTTCCCGCTCTCACGCCTTAAGCGGAGGCGTTCTCCTGATCCTTGTCATGGTCGCCGCCCTCGTGGCGGCCGACCCCTACGGTATCAGATACGTGGAAGTCGTGTTGTCCGGACCGCATGATCCGGGGAATGGGAAGGAAGCTTGCGGCGCTCCAGTTGCTGAAATAGTCTCGCAAGCTCGTCATGGCGAAATGGAATCAATACATCGGATGGGGCGTGGCGGGAATTCTGGGCCTTGTCGTCGTCATCCAGTGGCAAACCGCCCGGCCTGTGGAAGGCTCTTCCGCGGTCAATCCGGACAGCGCTTTGTCCTCGAAAACCACCGGCGACCGGGACCGTCCGACCGCCGGCGACCTGAGTTCGGACTACCTGAAAATCGAAGGACGTCACAACGCGATCGTTAGGGAAAATCTGCCCCAGGTCGCCGCTGCGGAAGACGCCTTGGGATCCAAAGAGGCCCTTCGGAAGTGGATTTCCTCGGCGGATTCCTCGCTCGAATCCCGCCTCAGGATCGACAAGGCGGGCATGGAGGCCCAACTCCGCGCATCGGAGAAGGGGGACTACACTCTGTTCGCTTGGCTCGTCGAGGTCGCTCCGGGCCGGGACGTTGCCCCTGCTATTGCATCCTACCTTTCCGACGTCACCTCGCGGCTGGGGCTGGAACACGACCTGAACGAAAAACTCAAGATTGCCGATACGGTCGGAGAAAAGGACAAGGCTCTCTCCTCCCTGGCCAGGATTCAGATCCTGAACGACGCGGGAACGAAGGTGAACTCGCGCGACGACGTTGCCCATTTGCAGAAGCTCCCTTTGGCGGATCTGCAGGGAATCATGGTGGCGTGTGTCAAAGAGAAGGGGATCGGCACGCTGGAGTTTGTTCAGGAAATTGACGATCCGGCGATCAGTGGTCCCGTCCAGTCCGCGGTTGTCGAAGCGGCCTTGGCCAGGGACTCCACCTCCGTGGTGGACTATATCGAGAAGCAAGAGCCCGGCCCCCGGAAAGATCGGATCATCGGCACCATGGTAACCTGGCTGATAGCGTCAAAGGATTCCGAATCGGCATCGGCGTGGGTTGACCAGATCGCGGATGAGCGTCTCAAGGGGGAGCTGAAGGCAAAAATCAAAAGCGGGCCCTCCCCGGTATCGAAATCTCGGTAGCCCTTGGGAAACCACTTCCGCCGTGCACGATCAAGACGGGCGGTCGTTGCCCCCTTGCCCCCCAAGTCCGCAAAAAACCGCCTCCGGACCGCTTCCCGCTTTCTCCCGCGGCGGGAACGTCACGTGCTTCCCCCTTGCCAATCCGGGGAAAAGGGTCCATAGGCCCCGCCCGCCCTTGCCCGGGGTCACGCCGCCATGTCACTGAAGATCCGCAATCTCGCCATTATC
Organism: uncultured Haloferula sp.; assembly: GCA_946481625.1. The sequence goes on from CAMLOZ010000049.1 coordinate 9,801, forward strand.
GCCCACGTCGACCACGGGAAAACCACCCTCGTCGACCAGCTCCTCCAAGCCGGCGGTACCTACCGTGACAACCAGGCCCAGCAAGAGCGCGCCATGGACTCCATGGACCTCGAAAAGGAAAAAGGCATCACCATCAAGGCCAAGAACACCTCCATCCACTGGGAGGGCTACACCATCAATATCGTCGATACCCCCGGCCACGCCGACTTCGGTGCCGAGGTCGAGCGCGTGATGAAGATGGTCGATGGCGTCCTCCTTGTTGTCGATGCCTCCGGCGGCCCCCAGGCCCAGACCCGATTCGTGCTCCGCAAGGCGATGCAGGAAGGCCTCAAGCCCATCGTCGTCGTCAACAAGATCGACCGCCCGCTCGCCACCCCCATGAAGGTGCACGACCAGGTCCTCGAACTCCTCCTCGACCTCGATGCCGATGAAGAGCAGTTCAACGCCCCCTTCTGCTACGGCTCCGCCCGCGACGGCTACTTCATGGATCACCCCGATGACGAGCGGAAGGACTGCGTCCCCCTTCTCAAGAAGATCATCGAGCACATCCCCGAGCCGAAGGCCGATCCCGATGCGCCCTTCCTCATGCTCGTCTCGAACATCGAGTGGGACGACTACGTCGGCCGCGTCGCGGTCGGCAAGGTCCTCGGCGGCAGCGTCAAGAAGGGTGATACCGTTTATCTCCTCCGCCAGGACGGCACCAAGGTTCAGTCCAAGGTGATGAAAACCTTCAGCTACTCCGGCCTCGCCACCACCGACTCCGAAGGCTGCAGCGCCGGCGGCATCGTCGGCGTCGCCGCTGGCATCGAAAACGTGGACATCGGCGAAACCCTCGCCGGCAGCCCCGACCAAGAGCCGCTGCCCTTCGTCGCCATCGACCCGCCCACCGTGTCGATGCAGTTCTCCATCAACGACGGCCCCCTCGCCGGCAAGGAAGGCAAACACGTCACCTCCCGCGCCATCCGCGACCGCCTGATGCGCGAGCTCAAGACAAACATCTCCATCACCGTCGAGGACACGGAGACCTCCGGCGTTTTCAATGTCTCCGCCCGCGGTGCCATGCAGATCGCCGTGCTCGTCGAGCAGATGCGCCGCGAAGGCTTCGAAGTCCTCGTCTCCCGCCCGGTCGTGATCTTCCGCCGCGACGACAACGGCAAGGTCCTCGAACCCTTCGAGACCCTCTACGTCGAGGCCCCCGGCGACTACACCCAGGGCATCCTCAAGATCCTCATGAA
>CAMLOZ010000050.1 GCA_946481625.1 uncultured Haloferula sp.
CGGGATCGCGAAAGGGTATCTGACCGAGCGCCATCAGGTCGAGCCTCACATGGTCGAGGGCTTTTCCGCGCCGGGCATTAGTGAACGTGCCACGAAGGAAGGGCTCAGGCCGTTCAAACCCTTTGTCAGCCTCATTCCCTTTGCACGGGTGGCGGTAACCACCGAGCCCTCCGGAGCGGAGATCTTCGTCCGCGTGGCCGAGGGCGAAAGCCCGCGGGGCGTGGCCAACGGCCGGATCGTTCTCGAGGACCTGAAGCCGGGCGAAACGGAATTCGTCGCTTGGTTGGAAGGCTACAAGCGGAGCGTCCAGAAGGTGACGTTGAAGGCGAACGACACGCTGGAACTCCATTTCAAGCTGGAGCTGAATCACAGCGTGGTGATGGACAAGCCGTGGACCAACGGGCTCGAGATGAAGTTCGTGCCGGTGATCCCGGGTGAACTGCAGGCCTGTGTCTGGGAGACCCGCGTGAAGGATTACGACGCCTTTCTCCGGGCCACCGCGGCGCTTCAGGACCCGCGGCCGGATATCTTCCAAGGAGAGAATCCGGGCGATCACCCGGTGGTTTACATTTCACGCAAGGACGCGACCCGGTTCTGTGAATGGCTCACCCTTGTGGAGCGGCAGCAGGAGCGCCTCACCGGCATCCACCGCTATCGTTTGCCCACCGACTACGAGTGGAGCCTGATGGCGGGCTTGAAGAACGAACTCTACGATGCCTCGCCGGCCAAACGCGAGCAGCAGATGGTCCAGATCTTTCCGTGGGGCGTTGCCTGGCCGCCGGTAATCGGCGGTGCGAATCTCGGCAACTTCGCCGACTCGGCCGCCGCGACGGTGCCCGGGGTCTCCGGCAACCGCATCATCGCCGGATACGACGATGGCTTCCCGACCACGGCACCCGTCGGCTCGTTTCCCCCGAATTCGCTCGGCATCTATGACATCTCGGGGAATGCCATGGAATGGGTGGAGGAGAACTACAGCACCACCCAGGAATTCGGGGTTCTTCGCGGCGGATCTTGGAAGAGCTATTCGCAGCAGGATCTCTACACCGGCTACCGCTATCCGCAGCCGCCCGATGCCGTCGACGGGATCTTCGGCTTCCGCATCGTGCTTGCCAAAGACCCGCCGAAACCGGAAACCGTGCCGACGGAACGCGACATTGACGACGATGGTTGAGATCAAGATCGATTATCAGGGCGACCTCCATTGCCAGGCGGTCCACGGGCCCTCCGGAACCATCCTTGAAACGGATGCACCGGTGGACAACAACGGCCGCGGCGAGTCCTTCTCGCCCACCGATCTCGTGGCCACCGCGCTCGGTGTTTGCATGGCCACCGTCATGGGCATCGTTGCGAAACGGAAGGAGATCGCACTGGAAGGGATGAAAGTGGACGTGAAGAAGCACATGTCCACCGACACGCCGCGGCGCATCTCCAAGCTGGAGGTGGACATCCACATGCCGCTACCTGCCGACCACCCGGAGCGTAAATTGTTGGAGGCCACCGGCAACGGCTGCCCCGTGCACCAGAGCCTGCATCCCGACGTGGTGCAGGAAATCCGCTGGCACTGGAAGTAGCGCGACTTTGCAAGTTGCGGATGGCGGCGGCGCGAAGTCATCGACCTCGATGGCGTTTGTTCCAACGGCACACTCGCATACTACACCGCCACGGGGGTGTTATAAACCGCCGCATTGTGTGGGTGGGGGAGAGGTCCTAACATCCGCCCAAGTTCTTTGAGAACGAAACCGTCAGCCGAGTGCACCGGACGCGTGGTCCGGAGCAACGGGGGAACCAATCCCGATCGTTTTGCCAGGGCCTTGCGCCGTGGCCGCGGTCTTCGGGGCATACGGTGCCTGCGGCACCGGGAGCACGTGGTGGCTCCAGCCCGACAGCTAACCCCGTAGGCATCACCGCGGGGCGCGGATCGTTCGGTTGTCTCTCCTGAAACAAGGGGCACGCCGGAGCCGCCGCCGCTTCGCAAATCCCGAGACAACATCGCCGGCCCCCGCCTTCCCGCAGGCGGGCGGGACCGGTTATCGAAAGAGAGAAAAGGAGAACACTATGATTGCTGGCATTCTGCTCAGCGTTGGAATCGGCGTGGCCATCGTTTTGGTCATTGCGATCTGTATCTATCTCTTCCTCGGCGTGCGGTACATCCCGCACCGCCGGGTGGGGATCATCGAGAAACTCTGGTCCGCCAGCGGCTCGCTCACCGAAGGCCGCATCATCGCTCTCAACGGCGAGGCAGGCTATCAGGCGAAGGTGCTGCGCGGCGGCCTCTACTTCGGCTATCCCTTCTGGAAATTCAATATCCACAAGGTGCCGCTCGTGACCGTCGCGGAAGGCCGCATCGGCTACGTCTATGCACGGGACGGCCAACCGCTGCTGCCCGTGCAAACGCTAGGCCACCTGGTCGATTGCAACGGCTTCCAGGATGCGGTCGGCTTCCTGCAAAACGGTGGCCAGCGCGGCCGCCAGCGCGGCATCCTGCGCGAGGGCGTGTATGCCATCAATACCGCCGTCTTCATGGTGATCACGGAAACCGGCGTTCATACCGGCCCGATCTCCACCGAGGAGAACCGCATGGCCCAGTTCTGGCGCGAGGAGTTGCAAGCGCAGAACGGCTTCACGCCGGTGATCGTCGGCGATCCCAAGGGCAAGCAGACCGAACCGCCGAAGCCCGGCGGCCTTGCCGAGTCCGACAACATCGGGGTGGTCACCATCCACGACGGTCCCTCGCTGGAAGCCGGTGATGTGATCGCCCCGGAGGTCCGCGATGCCGTCGGCGGCTCCGGGCACAACTACTTCCAGGATCCCGAGGTGTTCCTGAAACTCGGCGGTCGGCGCGGCAAGCAGCTCCAGGTGCTCACCGACGGCACCTACTTCATCAACCGCTGGTTCGCCACGGTGGAGCTGAAGCCGAAAACCCTGATCCCGATAGGCTACGTCGGCGTGGTCATCGGCTACTTCGGGGGCGATGGCACCGACGTGACCGGCGCGAACTTCCGCTACGGCGAGCAGGTCGAAAGCGGTCGCCGCGGCGTGTGGAAGCAGGCGCTCACCCCCGGCAAATACGCACTCAACCCGTATGCCTTGAAAGTCGAGCTGGTACCTACGGTGAACTTCGTACTCCGCTGGATCAGCGGCCAGACGGAGACCCACAAGTACGACGAACACCTGACCAGCATCCCCATCATCACCGCGGACGGCTACGAGCCTTTGCTGCCGCTCAGCCTGGTGCTCCATATCGACTACCAGAAGGCCCCGCGCGTGGTGCAGCGCTTCGGCGATGTGAACCGCCTCATCAGCCAGACCCTCGATCCGATCCTGACCGCCTACTTCCGCGACGTGGCACAGAGCAGCAACATGCTCGACCTGCTGACCCATCGCGAGGAGATCCAGCGGATCGCCACCGAGGAACTCGGCCGCCGGTTCGAAGGCTACGACATCAACTGCGTTGCGGTGCTCATCGGTCGCCCGGAAAGCGCTCACCGCAAGGATGGCGAGGATCCCATCGACGCCCTCTTCGACCAGCTCCGCCAGCGCCGCTTGGCGGAGGAGCAGAAGGAGACCTTCGCCAAGCAACAGCAGGCCGCCGCTCGCCTGAAGGAACTCAACCAGGCGCAGGCCGAAGCCGCTCGCCAGACCCACCTGACCGAGACGCAGATCGAGATCCAGGTTTCCGCGAACCGCGGTTCCGCCCAGCTTGCCGAGGCCGAGCGGCTCGCCAAGCGCGAGGTCGCCATGGCCGAAGGCCAGGCCCGCGTGGCGGAACTCGTCGGCCAAGGCGAAGCGGCCCGCATCCGCCAGATCGCGGAAGCGGAGGCTGGCAAGATCGCCCGCATCGGTGAAGCGGAAGCCGAGGTCAGCCGCCAGAAAGTCGCGGCCTACGGCGACAACCGCCTCTACGCGCTGAACCTTGTCGCCAGCGAGCTCGCCCGTAGCGAGCAACCGCTCGTGCCCGAGAAGTTGGTCATGCTCGGCGGGGACGGTCGCGATGCCGCACAGGCCGGGGTTTTCCAAGCGATGATGAAATTGCTCACCGCTTGGGATTGCTTGAAGGAAACCGATGCCACCGGGGAGCCGGCCACGCCGATCGATCCTTCCAAGGCGGCGTGAGGTGACATTTCCGAGGGCGGCCGGTAACGGCCGCCCTTTTCGACTCTTCATCCGATTTGCTGATCGATTTTCACTGCGGTTGATCGCCTGCTTCGAAGCCGCCCGGCAAATCTGGCCAAGCGCCCGTTTCTTCCGTCGATCCTGCCATCCCTTCGGGCGATTATGCCCCTTGTGACCTCCCTTGGAATCAAGGGAACTTGATACGCCATGATCAAAACCCTCGTTCCCGGAATTCTAATCACCTTCGCTTGTAGTGCCGCCCTCACCGCGGCACCCAAGTCGATCACCCTCGACTCATCCTCCTATCCCGCCGGCAGCCCGATCACCGCGACCTTCAGCGGCGGTCCCGGCAACAACGACGACTGGATCGGGATCTTTCCCGCCAGCATCAACAATCCTTCCACAGGCACCTACCTGGATTGGCTCTATGCCAATGGCACGCAGACTCCGGGCGGCAACCTGAAGAGCGGTAGCGTGACCTTCGCCAATCCCACTTTGGCTCCCGGCAACTACAAAGTCTGGTTCCTCGCGGACAACGGCTATGCCAAGATCGCGGGTCCCGCCCAATTCAGCGTCACGCCTACCGGCGGCCCGGCGCTGCCGGTATGGGTGGTGCCCGCCTTCATCCAACGCCATGCGGTGGCCGGTCAGGCTTACACCGGCAAGGTGCATGCCTACGCTTATGATCCCGATCCCGGCGACGCCCTGGCCTTCTCCAAGGTCTCCGGCCCGGCGTGGCTTCAGGTGAACGCTGCGGGCGCGATCTCGGGAACACCCTCCACCAGTGATGCCGGACAGGGTTCCTTCGTCCTCCGCGCCACCGATTTGTTGGGGAATTCGCGGACCGCGGACATGACGATCCCGGTCTTCCAAGCCGGTCAGGAACAAGTCTCCTCACTACGGGTCATGTCCTACAACCTCTGGCACGGCTGGGGACAGGTGGATCAAGGAGCGACCAAGGGAATCCGTTCCATCATCGAGGGGGATGTTGATATCATCGGCACCCAGGAGACCGTGGACAATGCGTCGGGCTCCGGGGCCTATCGGGTGCAGACCATCGCCAACGAACTCGGTTGGTACTACAGCCCTACGGGTTCTGGTGACAGCGGGATCGCGAGCCGTTATCCGATCACGGCCGCCTACACCGCGGGGAACGGCGTCGCGAAGGGCGCCCGCATCCGCCTCTGCAGCCAACCGCTTCGCGAGGTCGTGATCTTCAATACCCACCTCGACTATTTGCACTACGGGCCCTACGAGGCGAAGCGCGCGGGCTCGACCAATGCCAGCGTGTTGGCGGAAGAACTGGCTTCGCAGCGCGACGAGCAGATCACGGCGATTCTGAGCGGGATGTCGAGTCACCTGTCCGCGGCGGATACCGTGCCGGTCTTCCTCACGGGTGACTTCAATTGCCCCTCGCATCTCGATTGGACCGCTGCGAACTCCTCCGCCCACTATGGGAAGGTGGTGCAATGGCCGGTCACGGTCGCCGTGGCCAATGCCGGCATGACCGATTCGTTCCGCCACCTCTTCCCAAATCCGGCCCAACAACCTGCCATCACCTGGTCGCCTCTCTACAACAGCCCGGATGAACCGCAGGACCGCATCGACTTCGTTTTCCACAAGGGTAGCCCCGCGACTCCCGTGAGCGCCGAGATTTTCACGAACGGCGTCGAGAACGATGGCTACGTCTATGGCGACAACGTCAGCGCCACGCGCGCCAATACCTGGCCAAGCGATCACGCCTCCGTGATCGTGGACTTCAGTCTGGCCTGGCCTTGAGCGGACACGACACCGCGGCGGCACCCGCGATGCCGCCCGTTGCAAAACAACCCTGCATCAGGTAACCGCCGGTCGGAGCCTCCCAGTCGATCATTTCGCCCGCGACGAAGACCCGGGGAAACTTCCTCAACATCAGGTGCTCGTCGATCTCGTCCCAACACACGCCTCCTGCGGACGAGATGGCTTCCTCAATGGGCCTTGGTTGCTTCAACCGAACAGGGCACGCCTTTGCGAGTTCCGCCAGTATCTCGAGAGAGGACCCCGGCGGCGCGATCTCTGTTAAAAGGGCAGCTGCCGCAGTGGACAGCTTCCATCGTTCGCGGCAGCGCTCCAAAAGATCCCCGCGCGCGGATTCCATCTTGCGATGAAGTTCATCGAACGAAAACGACGGCTTGAGATCGATCTCGATGCCCGGCTCGCTCATCGATCGGAGAGCCGCCCCCAACTGATAGATCGCGCCTCCTTCCAGACCATAAGCAGTGATCATCAATTCACCTTTCGCTTCGATCCCCCCGGCGCGGGCAGCGATGTTTTTCAGCGGAAGACCCTCCGCGGCCGCCAAGAGGGCGGGGGACCAATCGGTTTCCCAACCGCAATTCGCGGGCACCAGCGGAGCGACCTTGATTCCCAGATCCTCCAGGATGTAGGTCCAGCCTCCATCCGAACCCGTCACCGGCCAGGAAGCCCCGCCCAAGGCGAGGACCACGGCATCGGCCGTGAAAGTAAGGGACTCACCGTCGAAAGAAAAACGCAGCTCGTGCGGAGTTCCGGGACTCAAGCCGATCCACCGGTGCTTGGTCTTGAACTTCACCCCGAGGGACTTCAAGCGTTCCACCCAGCGTCTCAGGAGGGGCGCCGCCTTCATCTCGCGCGGATAGACCCGTCCGGTGCGCTGTTCGAAGGTCTCGATGCCGAGTCCGGCCGCCCACGCGCGGAGATCCTCGGGAGAGAAGCCGGCCAAAGCCCTCCGCCAGAAGCCCCCGGGTTGACCCGGACCGGTATAGCGCCCGGCGAAGCGCTCGGGTTCTTCCCCGTGGGTGATGTTGAGACCGCCTCGTCCTGCGACCAGAAGCTTGCGACCGACCGAGGGCTTCGCTTCGAAAAGCGTGACCTCCGCTCCTCTTTCCGCGGCGACCTCCGCCGCCCGTAGCCCGGCCGGGCCACCGCCGATCACGGCCACCTTCATGCGCATGGATGGATCGCCGGGCTGGTCATCGCGGGCGGAGTGTCGCAGGCTGCCGCATGAAGTTGCAGCAGAACCAGGTGTGGAAGAAGGGGAGCGAGTTCATCCGCATCACGCGGTTGGAGCGTCTGGAAGTGGCCTACAAGAGCATGGCCGACCTGTCCACGAAGGAAGGCAGCCATCACGTGATGAGCAAAAAGGAATTCTGCCGCATGATCCGCGGCGCCACCCTGCTTGACCCTTCCGCGGGAACCCCTTGAGGTCCGCCCTTCCTCACTGGGCTTGCGCGCGTTCCAGCGAAGCCTTCACAAACCCCGAGAAGAGCGGATGCGGCTTGTTCGGCTTCGATTGGAATTCCGGGTGGAACTGCGCCCCCACGAAAAAGGGATGCTGCGGTAGCTCGATGATCTCCACGAGGCCCTCCAACGCCGAGACGGATGAAATGACCAGGCCGCATTCCTGCAGCTTGTCCTGGAAGTCCGAGTTGAACTCGTAGCGGTGGCGGTGACGTTCGTGGATGCGCTCGGCGCCGTTGTAGAGATCCGAAGCCTTCGTTCCCGCGAAGACGATGCTCTCGCAGGACCCGAGGCGCATGGTCGCCCCCATGTCCTCGACGCCCTTCTGCTCTTCCTGAAGGCAGATGACCGGGAAGGGGGTGCTCTTGTCGAATTCCGTGGAGTTCGCGTTCTTCAGCTTGCAGATGTTGCGGGCGAACTCGATCGTCGCGATCTGCATCCCCAGGCAGATGCCGAAGTAGGGGATGTCGTTCTCGCGGGCATACTGCGCCGCCTGGATCTTACCCTCGATGCCGCGGTCGCCGAAGCCACCGGGGACGAGAATGCCGTCCACGTCGCCGATCACGGCCTTCGCCCCGTGGTCCTCGATGGCCTCCGCTCGACCCGTACGATGTTCACCTTGGTGTCGTGATGCGCGCCGGCGTGGATCAGCGATTCGTAGATCGATTTGTAGGCATCCTGCAACTCGATGTACTTCCCGGCCACCGCGATCGTCACCTTGTGTTTCGGGTGGATCACGCGGCGGACGAAAGTCTCCCAATCTTCCAGCGCGGGCGCGGGCGTGTGTCCCAGGCCGATGCGATCGACCACGAGGCGGTCGATCTTGTCGCGGCGCAGGTCCAACGGGCATTCGTAAATCGTGTGCGCCACGTCGCGGAAGGCCACGACGTTCTTCTTCTCGACGTTGCAGAACATCGCGATCTTCTTGCGGTTGTCCTCGTCGAGGTCCGCTTCCGTGCGGCAGATGATGATGTCCGGCTGGATGCCGAGTTCACGGAGTTTCGCCACCGACTGCTGGGTCGGCTTGGTCTTCAGCTCGCCGGCCGCCTTGATGTAAGGCAACAAGGTCACGTGGATGAAGCAGACGTTCTCCTTGCCCACCTCGAGCGCGAACTGGCGCAGCGCCTCGATGAAGAGCAGGCCTTCCATGTCACCCACGGTGCCGCCGATCTCGGTAATCAGCACGTCCACTGTCGGGTTGTCGGCGGTGACCTTGTGGATCCGCGATTTGATCTCGTCCGTCACGTGCGGGATGAACTGCACCGTCTTGCCGAGGTACTCGCCACGGCGCTCCTTGCGGATCACCGCGTCAAACACCTGCCCGGAGGTCATGTTGTTCATCCGGGATAGCACGCCCGAGGTGAAACGCTCGTAGTGGCCGAGGTCGAGGTCGGTCTCCGCACCGTCGTCGAGCACGTAAACCTCGCCGTGCTGATACGGCGACATCGTGCCTGGATCGACATTCAGATAGGGGTCGAACTTCTGCATCAGCGTTTTCAGTCCGCGATGCTCGAGCAGCGCGCCGATGGAGGCTGCGGCAAGACCTTTGCCGAGGGAGGAGACGACGCCGCCGGTGACGAAAATGTACTTCATGGGAGTGAGGGATGGCTGGTGAGGATGGCTTCGATATGGGCGGCTTGTTCGGGAGTATCGACACCGGGTGAGGTGTCGTTCGTGGGTAAAACCTTGATCGACGCGCCGTTCTCGAGCGCGCGCAATTGTTCGAGCGACTCTGCCCGCTCGAGCGGAGATGGCGGCCAGGTCACGAATCGCTCAAGGAAAGTACGGCGGTATGCGTAGATCCCCTTGTGCCGGTAAACGGGCAAGCCCTCCACCGCGTTGCGGAAATAGGGCAGGGGGGAGCGGGAAAAATACAACGCACGTCCGTCGAGCGCCGTCACCACCTTCACCACGTTCGGGTCTTGTACCGCGGGATCGAAGGGATCCAGCGGGTTTGCCGCCGTCGCCATGTCCAGCGTGGGATCCGCGGCCATCGCGGCGGCGAGTTCGTCCACCAGTCCGGGATCGATCAGCGGCTCGTCGCCCTGGATGTTCACGATGTGCGTCGCCGCGGGGAGCGCGCGCACGGCCTCCGCGATCCGGTCGGTGCCGGTCGGATGATCCGGCGAGGTCATCACCGCCTTTGCTCCGAAGCCCTCCGCCGCCTTCAGGATCCGCTCGTCGTCGGTCGCGATGAAGAGATCGTCCAGGCGCTTGCACTTCCGGCACTGCTCCCAAACGTGCTGCACCAGCGGCTTCCCCGCGATCAGGTGCAGCGGTTTTCCGGGGAAGCGGGAGGAACCCCAGCGGGCTGGGAGAATGCCGACAATGTGGATGGCGCTCGCTTCGGAACTCACGGGAATGCTCTGGCCGCGAAAGTAACGGTCCCCTCCGCCACCCGGCAAGAGCGGTGTCAAAATTCGCGTGGCAAGCGCCGCGCCCCGGACTGTTCATCGGAACTTTCCGCGCTCAATGACCCTTCCACGCACCTTCGGATTCCAGGTAAACGAGCGCTTTGTCGTAAGAGGAGTTCGTCAGGAAATGATCCAGCCGCGCGTCGATCTCCGCCTTGTGGGCCAAGTGCCAGGCGCTGATCGCTTCCGAGACTTCCTTGAGCGCTTCCAGATGCCCGAGGGTGTCCCGGTCGCGGAATTCATGGTCGGAGATCACATCCCGGCGGCGGCAAAGGAGTTTGGCAAGGTCGTCGTGCATGAGTTCAGAGGGTGCGGGCAACGTAAGCGGCTCCCTTTCGCGGGAAGCAAAGCCCGACAAGGACCGTGACAAGCGTGCCGGCCATGATCCGCCAGGTGAAGGCGATGGTCGGCAGCCAGGCGGGCTTCTCGTAGGCCATGCTGCCGGAAAGCATCTTCCAGACGTCGTTCGGCAGGTCGGTCAGGATCGCCACCGCCAGGAAGCCTGCGATCATCGCCACGATGTTTCCCGTGCAAGTGCCGCGGGTTTTCGTGAGCATCCCGATCAGGAACACTCCCAGCAGCGAGCCGTAAGTGTAGCCGAAGCTGCCGAGCACGATCGGAATGATCCGCAGTTCCGGGTTCTTCAGCTTCACCCACGCGGTGCCGATCCCGATCAGGGCCAGGAAGATCGCGAAACCGACCGTCGCCCAGCGCGCGACCAGGAACTGCTCGTTGGATGTTGCCGCCGGGCGCAGGTAGCCGAGATACCAGTCCTTCGTGAAAGTGGTGGCCAGCGCGTTCAAGGCCGTGCTCAGCGAGCCCATCGCGGTCGCGAAGAGCCCCGCGGCAAGGAGTCCCCGCAGGCCCGGAGACAGATCGTGGACCATGAACCACGCGAAGATCCCCGGATCATGCTCCGGTGCCCGCTCGGGATGCTGCGTGTAGAATCGGAACAGCAGGATGCCGATCGCCAGGAAGCCGATCACCACCGGCAGGTCGATCAGGCCCGACAAGATCACCGCCCGCTGGCCGCGCTTGTGGTCCTTCGAGGTCAGCATCCGCTGCACCATGTCCTGGTCCGTCCCGTGGGTCGCCAGCGTGGTGAAGACCGAACCGAGGAATGCCGCCCAGATCGTGTACTCCTGCTCAAGGATCCACTTCAGGTCGATGCTCATGAGATTCTCGCCCAGTGACTTCGCCGGGTCGCCACCGGTG
>CAMLOZ010000051.1 GCA_946481625.1 uncultured Haloferula sp.
GCGGCTGGCGAGGTGGTCGGCACGGAAGAGCTTCACGAGCTCGGCGATGCGCTCTTGTTCGGAGGCGGTCAGCTCGCGGCTTTCCTCGGCGCTGCGGCGCTTTTCGAGGCGCGACTTGAGGGACTCGAGCCGGGACTGCATCGACTCGACCAGGCCCGGTTTGCTGCCGGGTTCGATGGCCCCGACTTCTTTTTCCATCGCGGCGATCTTGCGCTCCAATGCGGCGGGATCCTCGGTTTCGATCAGGTGATCGAGCATCTCGCCGGTGTGCAGGAGACGCAGGTAAGTCCACGCGAGATTCGAGAGCCGCTCCCCGCGCTGGCGCACGATTTCCGGATTCAGGCGCGGGTCGCGGCGGAAGGCTTCCTGAAGCGCGCCGATCTCCGCGGCGAGCGCGTCGTAGCGCGCGCGGACCGGAGTACGAAGGGCATCGTAGATCTGGCGGCGCTGGTAGAGGAAATCGCGCAGCTTCGCGCCGTCGTCCCCTTGCTTCCGTGCGGCGAGCCAGTTCTGGAAGAGTCGGGAGTCGGGCAGGTAGATCCAGCCGAGCGCGTAGGCGGCGAGCCCCGCGACCAGCCCGATCGTGCTCACCGTGGCAAGCCCCGCGCCGAGCGTGATCAGCCCGAGCCACGCGTGGTGCGGGCTTTTCGCGAAGGCCTTCAGTTTCTCGATGCCGGTCATTGAGAAGTGTTCAGTTTGCACTGAAAACTCGCAAACTCATTCCACGGTGAACCACTGCACCTCCACCCGGCGGTTGAGATCGGAATTCTTGCCCGCGGGTTCTTCCCAGCCGCGGCCGACCACCTCGAGCCGGTCCGCCTTGATCGCCGGGTAATTCTCGAGCAGGCGCTTCTTCACCTCGTCCGCACGCCGTTGGGAAAGCGACATGGCCTCCAGCGACATGCGGCGCAGGAAGGCCTCGCCCTGTTTGCGGAACTCCTCCTTCCGCAGGTCGTCCACATGGCCGCGCAGCAGGATCATCGAGCCGGGCGAGACGCCGAGCAGGTGATTCACGTTCGCGAGGTAGTCGTGGTTCTCCTTCTTGTTCATGTCCAGGTCCGAGCTGTTCGGCACGAAGTAGAAGCGGATGTCCCGGGTGAGCAGCGGGTCCTGCTCGATGGGAGCCTGGCTGCTGCTCTTGATCGGCTGGATCGAGGCGACCTGCGAGGCCAGGGTGCCGCCCTTCTCGATCGCTTCGAGCGCCTTGGTATCGGCGAAGAAGGAGGAGGACACCGGCGCGGGCTGGAGCTCCGGGCCGTAGGCGAGGTTCGCGGTCTGGAAGACCGAGGCGAAGGAGCCGGCCTCCTCGATCGCACCGCGGAAGAAGGCGAGGTTCTCCGGCAGGTTCGAGAGGTGCACCTTCGCGAGTTCCCCGCGGGCGTCTTCGGCCGTCCATTCGTACGCCTTGAAGGCATTCGCAATCGTCTGCAAATACGGCTCCGGAGTGGCGCGGACCTTGTCGTTGTGGAGCAGCATGCCTTCCACGATCTTCTCCACCACCTCGGGGCGGGCCTGGGCGAAGCCCTTGTTGAAGACGAGGATGTCCGCGATGACGAGCAGGTTGCGGTTGTCCACGAGCTGGCGGGCGGCACCGCCGGAGCCCTCCACCACCTCGGTGGTCTTGGGAGCCCAGGTAACGCAGCCGTCGATGCTGTTGCCCCCGCCCTTGAGATCGGCGAGGAAGGCATCGCCGGCGTCGAAGGCGTCTTCGAGGAACACGAGGTTCACCGCCTCCGGATCGCGCGGCTCGTCCGGGCCGTCGAGGCGCTTCACCGGCAGGCCGGCTTCCTGCGCGAGGTAGCGGATGAAGAACTCCGCCTCGCTGAAGGGGGCGGTGGCCATCGTCTTGCCCTTCAGGTCGTTCACCCGCTTGATGTCCTTGCGCACGATGATCCCGTCCGCGCCGCGCGACCAGGAGACCTGGGCGGGCACGACGCATTGCCACTGGCGGCCGTAATTCGAGAGCACATCGACGGTGGTGGCGGAGGCGGCGATCTTCCCGTCCTGCAGGTCGGCCCACGAGTCCTCCTCGCTCAGCGTGATCTTCAGCTTGAAGCCGCCGTTCTTCGCGAACCACGAGTTGTCGTTCGGTTCCAGCCCGCCGTTCGCCACGATCAGGCCGGCGTAGCCCGCGTATTCCGAGAGGTTGATGACGATGGTGTTGTCCTGCGGTACGTAGGACCGCGGGGAGGGGAGTTGCGGTGCCTTGCCCGGCGCGATGAAGTCGAAGGAATCCGTGGCGGCGGAACTGTCTCCGTCGCGGCTGCCATCCTGCCGTTGCGAAGTCTGGTGGGACGACGGCGACGTGGTGCTGGTTCCCTCCTTCTTCCCGAGCAGCCTCGTGATCGCGAATCCCGCAAGCAGCAGGACCACGAGGGTGAAGACGATCTTTCCGAGCTTGGTCATGATGGCGGCGATCATGGACCGCACCGGGGATCTTGTGCGATGGGAAAATGAGCGTGCGTGTGGAAGGCCTTCCCCGCGTCAACGGTCACTCTTCAGAAAAGCGCCTCCCGGCAGCGGGATGCCACCGGGAGGCGCCGGCCTTGCGGACCGCTCATGACAAGGGGTTCCAATGTGGAAAAAGTGCTGTCCTAGGGGGACTCGACGCGGAGGCGGATGAAGAGCTTGGACGGTTCGGCGGGACGCTCGACCCGGGCCCGGACCGATTCCGTGGTGGCGGTCTCGCCGGTGACTTCGAGCGCGACGGGCGACCAGCCGGCGAGGTCGGAGCCGCTCTCCGCATGATAGCTCAAGTCCGAGAGTCCCTTGGGCCGCACGAAGGTGAGCTCGAGATGGGTGGCGCCGAGGGTCATCCCGGGTGGTGGCGAATAAAACCGAGGATCGCTGCCCAAGGCGTATTCCAGCAGGTTCTCCAAGCCGTCCGCATCCGGATCCGCGGATTGACCAGCGAGGCCGGCCTCGATTTCGAGAGCGGTGAATGCCGCGGCCTGCCACAGGTCGTAGGTCATGCCGGTGATCTCCAGTTGGGCGCTGGCCGAGCCCTGGTGATTCGCGTCGTCCACCGTCGCCACGACCTCATAAACTCCGACCGCCACCGGTGGCGTCGCGCTGCCGGAATAGGTGACGGTGGTCGGGAGGCCCGGCGGCGAAGTGATCACGCTGACTTCCTTCGGATTACCGTCGAAGGCTTGCGACAGATTTCCCAGGACCACCGTGGCCGCGGCCTTCGCGACCTGCATGACCCCGCTGGCTCCGCCCTGATAGTTCGGGGCCGAGACATTCGCTTCGACGTTGTAGCTTCCCGCGTTGACGGGGGGAGCCGGGGAGCCGTTGTAGGTGACCGTTACCGCCAGTCCCGGCGGGCTGGTGGTCACGATGACCGGGTGCGGCCCGCCGTTGTAGGTTTGCTCCAGGCCGCCCAAGGTCACCGTGGCCGCGGCCTGCGTCACCGTGACCGAAGCATTTCCCGAAAAGCCGCCTGTCGTGGCGCTGATCACATAGGGCCCGCCGACGGTCGCTGCCGTGAAGATTCCGGCGGGCGTGATGGCACCCCCTCCGCTGGCCGACCAGACCGGGGTGCCCGAGCTCATCGGAGCTCCGAATTGATCCCTCAAGGTGGCGGTGAAGGTCTCCGACCCGCCGAACGGGATCGTGGCGGAGGCGGGGCTGAGCGATAGATCCGAGGCGGTCTGGACGACCCGGAGATTGATGCTGCCGGTCGTGGTGAGCCCGGCCGCATCCGCCACTTGCACCGAGAGTTGATAGTCGCCCGTTGCAGCGAAGCTGGCTTCGGTATTCTTCGCCGCGTTGTCACCGTTGGCGGAGAAGCCCACGGTGCTGCCCGGCCCGCTGGCCACCGACCACGAGTAGCCGAGCGCGGGCTCGCCCCCGTCGTCGGTCGCCTGCACCGTCAGCGAGGTCGCCGCACTGCGGACGATGTGGAAGACGGTGCCGTCCCCGTCGGTCACGGTCTCCGTGGCGGACGAGGTGGGACCGGCCGTGATCGACGGTGCCTGGTTGACGAAATCGCCGCCGCCGATGAGCGCCATGCTATCGACATGCCATCCGGCGCTGGCGGTCGAGGCGTTCGTCGCAAGACGCCATCTCATCCGCAGCGTGTGGCCGGCGAACTTCGCGGTGTCGGTGAGGTTGAGAACCGTTTCGATGAAGCCGTTGCTGTTCCCCGACCATGCCGTCTGTCCGGCGAACTCGCTGCGGCCCGCCGGTTGCCCGGTGGACGAAATGGTGGTGGTGTAGCCGTTCGCCGCGAAGGAAGCGCCGGAGCCGGCGGAGGCGACATCGAACCACGCACCGCCGTCGATCGAAAACTCGAGCTTCCCGCCATCTTGTCCGGGCTGGAGATTGTAGCTTTGCCAGAAGCGGAGCTGCAGGTTGCTGGCGTTAGGCGGTATCGCGACGGACGGCGACGTGAGGTTGACGGTGGACTTCGAGTCCGGCGCGGGCGCGTGGTAGGAGGTCGAGGGAGAGTGGCTGACAGCGCTGGTCAGGGCCCAGGCGTTCGTGCCGGCCGTCGCCTGGGAGGTCCAGCCTGCGGGCGAAGCATCGAAATTCTCGCTCCACAAGGAGCCGATGACGGTGAAGGCATCCGCCAGCGTGAAGGTCTCGTTGTCGGGGTTGTCCGCCGTCACGCTCCATAAGCCCGCTGCCGCTCTAGCGAGATTCACCTGGCATCGCAGCGAATCGCCGACGAGTTGCTCGCCCGTGGCGGCGATGTCCGGATTCCCGGACCGCGTCAGCCTTACCGCCGTGTCCGCGCGGAAGCCGGTTCCTGTTAGATCAAGCGTCGCGCTGCCGGTGAGGGCGCTCGCGGGGCTCACCGCGGTCACCGTGAGAGGCGGCGGGGGCGGCTCCTCGGCCGCGGCACCGGAGATCAGCAGCGAATAGTTCTGGCTCGCATTGGCCAAGGTGCCCGAATGCGAAACCGTGACCTGATAGAGACCCGGAAGCGGGGCGGCGATCGCCACCTGCTCCACGTTGTCGGTGTTGTTGATCCCGGTTGTCGCCGCGGAATCCATCGATGCCTGCGTCCAGATCCCCACGAAGGGCATCACGTAGGGAAAGTATTCCACCCCGCCCGGGCCGGTGATTTTCAGGTTCAGGTTATTGACCAGCCGCGGCGTCCTGAGGTCGGAAGTGGTGGTCGCCGGGCCCGCCGGGTCGGTCCAGCAGAGCGTCGCGCGGATCGGCGAAACGCCGTCCCAGACGAAGGAACGGGTCCGGGTGTCGATGCCCGAGCTCAGGCTGTCTTCCGTGATCCGCTGCTTCAAAGGGGTCGCCTGATGATCCGCGATGATGTCGGCGGCGGCCTTCGCATTGACCAGTCCCCAGCCGAAGCGGTAGTCCGGGCCGGGATTCCCGCGGTCGTCCGCGCTGTGGATGAGAAGGCCCTTGAGCGTGCTGGCGCGCATTGCCTGGCCGGGGAAGAGGGTGCCGTAGAGCTGCACCAGCAGCGCGGCGGAGCCGGTCGCATTCGGCGTGGACATGCTCGTTCCACTATAAGTCCCGTAGGAGAAATTGTTGCCGTTGAGCGAGGAATACACGCCGTCGCCGTTGGCCACCACGTCCGGCTTGATCCGGCCATCGTCGGTGGGACCCCAGGAGGTGAATGTGCTCGCGTTCGCCTTGGAGACATCGCGCGTGCCGGAGGTCACCGCATCCGTGGTTGAGCCGACCGTGATCACGTTCTTCGCCAGCGCCTCGTAGGCGATGCTCTCGAAGCCGCCGCGATAGGTCCCGTCGCCCGCGGGATGCAGGGCCGGATCGTAGGCGACCGTGCTCGGGCTTCCCGGCGACAAGGCGACCATCTGGCCGGCCGCCGGATTGTCCACCCTCTCGTTCCCCGCGCTGCGGAAGATGAGGTAATAGGGCGCGCTCGCGGCCAGGGCATCCTGATCCCGCGCGTAACTGTTGTAGCGGCCGAAGTCCTGTTCCGAGCCGGTGGTGTTCGTGCCGTTCCCGTACCACTCCCAGACGCGGCTGCCGTTGTTGACGTAGTTCCAGCCGCTGATGAAGCCGTAGCTGTGGTTGGAAAGGTAGATCTTGCCCGCCTGGCCCGGCGCGCTAGCCCCGCGCGATGTCATCTCGGAGACGTCGCTGTTCCAATCGTAGCTGTCCACCGTGGCGGCGGGGGCCATCCCGCGGGCATTCGCGCTCACTCCGATCGCCGCCAGGGTGCCCGCCACGTGGGTCGCATGGTCGATCGATACCGCGCCATCCTTGGTGACGACCCGCCCGCCGAATTCCTGGTGGGTCGTGCGGGCGGAACCGCCGTCCCACACGCCGATCATGATGCCGCTGCCATCGACCGCGTGGCTGGTGCGGGTGAGGTTCGCGGCCGTCGAGATCGCGGCGTTGACGTTGTGAGTCGTGTGGTAAACCGGCTGGTCGCCCTCGAAAGCGGCGATCTCCTGGGTGGCGCCGTTCGGCCGGGTGATGCGCAACGGCAAGCCGAGTCCGGCCGCGCGTTGTCTCGCTTCCTGCCGGCGCAGTTGCTGGTCGGCCGCCAGCCGGGCCACGATCTCCCGGCGCGAGTTCTCGTTGGAGAGATCCGCCCCGGGCTTCGCGAGCAACTCCGCCAGGGACTCCGCGCCCCGGGCTCCCGCGGTTGTGGCGAAGAGGAGGACGAGAAGAACGAAGCGCAGGCGCGGGCGGCCGGTGATGAGGTAGGGCTCCATGTCACCAGAGGGTCGGGGAAGGCAAGGGGCGAACGGCGGATTCAGGGATCCGGCTCGAAGAGGTTTCTGCCTCCGTGGGAGTCGGGAGGCGTCGTGGAATCCGTTTCTTCCACGGGCACTTCCTCCACCGGCTGCTGCGG
The DNA here is from genome assembly GCA_946481625.1 of uncultured Haloferula sp. The sequence goes on from CAMLOZ010000051.1 coordinate 6,800, forward strand.
CTCTTGTCCGGGCAGCGCGGTCATCCCGCGTTCGGGCACGACCTCGACGATCTCTCCCGGAATCGCTTCATCCAGTTGGCGCGTGAGACCGCCGATGATCTCCTCCCAAATCAGAAGATCGCCGATGGTGCGCTCGATCAACTCGTCGGATTGTTCCGTGTCCAACTCCTTTTGAACCAGCTCCTGCTCCTGCGGCTTGTCCAACGGCGCTTCCGAGGCGGCCTCGCCCTCCGCCGGTGCCGAGCGCGCATGACTGCCGCTGACGATGCGCATGCCGGGATCATACGACTGCGACCCCCGGACCAGGATCGGGAAGATCCGCGCCTGCTGCTCTGCGGTGAGATCGAGCTGCTCGGTGAGGACGCCGAGTCGGCGCAGGGCGAAGGATTCGACGAGTCGGGCGCGCTGCTCCAGCTCCCGGCGTTGCGGATGAGCGGTATCCACTTCCACCTTGAGATCCTTGCGAAGGGCCGCGGTCGTGGAGGATTGGAGAGTGCTCGTGCCTTCCCTGCCGTCCGTGACGGAACGGATCGCTCCGCCAGCGAACGGAGACGGGCTTTGCAAGTCCCGCGTGCTCGTCGTCCGGATCACCGGCTTGCGGGAGGACCGCACCCCCGCGGCTTCCGTCGCGGATTCATCGTCGTGGGTCACGACGAAGACCAGCGTGCCCGCAACGACGAGCATCACGACTCCTGAAATGAAATTCAATCGGTGGTGCATGGGGGCAGGGTTCAGGTTTTTGGCCGCAGGGCCTCGATTCTCTCGTCGAGCGTCCGCTTCTCTTCCTTGAGCTTCGCGGCATTTTCCTCGCCGAGTTGCGAGATCAAGCGTTCGTAAAGTTCCGAGATCCGTTCGTGATAGATGAGGATCGTTTCCTCGCGCTTGCGGCGGATGTCCGCGGCGGTGCGCTGGATTTCCGATTCCACCGTCTCGAGTTCGCCCGGGTCCAGATCGAGCGATTGCTTCAGGACGGACAGCGTTTCCTCTTCCCATTGGCGCGACATTTCGGGCCGGGGTTTCGCTTGCTTCTTGCCGGAAAGATGGCCGACGCCGAATCCGCAGGCGAAGACGGTCAGCAAGGCCAGGAGGATCGTGGCGTGTTCTCGCAGGGTCGGTTTCATGGCGCGACGGGAACGGGGATGCGGGGTGACGGCGGGGCGCTATCCGCGGTGCCTCCGGGACTTTGCTTGAGAAGCATGACGGCAAGAAGGACGACCGACGCGATGATCGCGACCGCCGCCCATCGCTTCCAGGCGAGTTGCACGAACATGGCGTGGACCTGTTCGGGGAAGCCGGAGAGCCAGGGGATCGGCTCGGCTCGCTGCGCGGATTCGCCGGGCGCTTCTTGGCTGCGGGCGCGCGAGGCCTCCGCGAAGCGTTGCCAGGATTTCGGGCCGGAGTTCATGGTTTTTCGAGCCGTTGGAGGAGTTCGCCGAGTTTCTTCCGCGCACGGAACGCGGTGACCTTGATCTTGGAGTGTCCCCAGCCGGTGAGGTCGGCGACCTCCGCGACCGGGCGCTCCTCGATGTCCAGCAGCCGGATGACCACCTGCTCCTGGGGTTTGAGCGAGGCGACCAGCCGATCGAGAAGTCCGGTGAGCAATTCGGCGCGGGCATTGCTGTCCTCGCCGGGATTCTCCGCCAGGCTCCGTTCGATCGCTTCGCGCTCCGCGTCGGAGAGGTCGCTGGCCATCACCGCCGGTCTGGCCTTCTGGCGCCTGAGCCAATCGTAGCAAGTCGTGATGCTCAGCCGGCTGACCCAATGCTCGAACGGTTGCGGGCCGCGATACTGGTGCATCTTCACGAAGATCTTCAGGAAGACCTCCTGTACGACGTCTTCCACATCCGCATGGCGGCGGATCTGGCCCCTCACCAAGCGGCCGACCATCGGGTGAAGCGCCTCCACGATCTCGCGCCCCGCCTGAGCTTCTCCTTCGATGGCCCGCTTGATGAGACCCGCGGGAATCTCCTGCGATAGATTGTCCATGAAAGGGAAGCAGGGGGGAGCCCAGGGAGCCGCGGGTCCGGGTTTGCCCGTGGCCAAGGAGCGCAGGAAGCCGGCCGGCGAGGGGAGAACCCCCTCACCGAAGCCCGCGTTCTGGAAGGTCTCGGTCATGCGCTCAGGGGGTCGGCGTGCGGAGCACCCGATAGTATCTTCTGCCGGGCATCGAGGAACTGGGATCGGTGAAGGTGATCGGACCTTCGGTGGCATTTGCCGGGAAGCGTGAACCCTGCAGGTCGCTTTGCCACGACAGCATGTTGCCGGAATACTGAACCTGGTAGTCGAAGCCCGGGTGCCCGCGCCAACTCAGGACTCCCTGGCCGCTGCCGTTCCGCGCGAACGAGTCCACCGCGAAGGTGCCGGGAGGAATCGCCGCGACCATCCAATCGGCCACCAGCAGCCAGTTGTCGCCCGCCTGGGCACCGGACCCGGAAGGAATCTCCCATTCGGCGGCGATCGGCCCGAGGTTTAGGACCTTTCCGGTGGACGTGAACTTCTGCTTGAAGAGCGGGATCGAATCCAGCGTCGCTTCCCACTCGTTCTTTTCGAAGTCGATTCCCACATTGAGGATCTGCAGGGCCGCGACGCCAAGGGTTTGATCGCCGCGCAAGAACTCGACCCCGGTATCGCGCACGGTCGCGCCATCGTCGGAGAGGACCTTGCCGGACGTGTTGTCGAAGACGAGCGCGGCGAGGAAATCCCCGGTGATGTTGTAGAAGGAGATGTAGAAGCGGTCCCGCTTTCCCGTGGTGGAATCCTGGATCCCCATCAACGAGCTGAACTCCACGCGGGGATAGGCACCGGTGGCGGGGTTGTGGTTGATCGGACGATAGACCGTGGTGAACGAGGAGGCGGGCGGGGAGTGACCGAGGTAAGCGGCTTTCCCCAAAGGGAGATCGGCCACGGGGTCCTGCATGATCCCCTGGATCCCCAGCGTGGTATTGCTTGCCACCCATCCGCCGGTGCCCGACCACCGGTTGTTGCCGACGGTGAATTCCTCGAACTGCGTGGAGTAAAGGGTGCCCGCTTCCGACAGCATCGGAAGGCCGAGAAGAGCAATGGCGGCTAGGCGGAGGATCATTCAGTCACTCAGGGCATGAACAGGCTTTTGACGGAAACGAGCAACCCGGTTTCCCGGGTTGCTCTTTTGGTTCGAAGGGTTGTAAGGGTGGCCGACCCCCCCAGACTCGGCCTCCGTTTTTCCCCATCGGAAATCCGGAAATTCAAGGGGGCGGCGGTGAGCCCGGAGGCTTGCCCCGACCGATCCCCTTGAAAAATTCCTGGAGCGTTACCGCGCCGTCGTCGTCGGCATCAAGCAAGTTGAACAGGTTCGCCGCGGTCTGGGGCGGCACGTTCTGGAATTGCGGGAGCGTGGAGAATTCCTCGAGCGAGAGTAGCGAGTCGTCGCCGGCCAGATCGAGGAACAGCGTGGTGAGCTTGGTCTCCAGCTGGGTCTTGAGGGCGGCCACGGCGGCAGCGCGTTCTTCCTCGTCGATCGTTCCATCGCCATTGGTATCCCAGCTCTGGGGCCCCTTGGACCCGCGGGCCGCGGCACGCGATTCGACAAATGCCTGGCGCTCCGCCTCGGAAATCTTGCCGTCGCCATCGGTATCCAGAAAAGCTGGAATCCCCGTCTGCAGGCTCGGCGGGACGGCTTGGGCCGCGCCGATCATGAGGACTGCCAGAAGTAGTTTGGTGTTCATACCTTGGAGGCTTCAATAGTGCCTGACGCCGGCACCGTCGCCATGGTTACAAGTTTTTCCCCCCGATCCAAGAAGTTAGGGTCGGTTCACCTCGTTCTTCCCCTAGTCGCCGCTGCGGGGAGGATCCTTTGGTGCCTCGGGCGGCTTGTCTTCGGTCGCGGCTTCCTCTTCCAGCGCGGGGTTCACCGGGTCTCCGACCGCCTTGCCGCCCGCCGCGCCAAGACCGGCTCCGACGAGGGCACCGATGGCCATGCCCGCCGGTCCGGCGAACCCGCCGACGACCGCTCCGGCCGCGGCACCGGTGGCGGTGCCCACGGCAGTGCCCACCGCGCCTCCGAGTCCCTGCTTTTTGACCAGATGGCTGGTCCCGTGTTCTTCGGGTTCCGGATGTTCGTCCGGTGGGTTGGGGTCTTCAGTCATGAGGCATTCCTTTGCAGAAGGAATGCCGGGAGAAGCTCCGCAGTTTCTTGGAACGGCTGACGGGCACT
>CAMLOZ010000052.1 GCA_946481625.1 uncultured Haloferula sp.
ACCATGGCGTCGTCCACGATCTTGCCGATGCTGGCCTGCTTGGCACTGGCCTGGAGGTGGGTCCAACGGGACTCGGCGGGCACCCAGAAGACGTTCTCGGCGCGGTATTCGTCGGGATCGTCGGGATTTGCCCCCGCGTAGTCGCCCTCACCAGCCATGAGCTTGACGCGCTGTTCCTCGAAGGTATCGGAGATGTATTTAAGGAAGATCAGCCCGAGGACGACGTGCTTGTACTCCGCCGCGTCCATGTTGTTGCGGAGCTTGTCGGCGGTGAGCCAGAGCTTGGCCTCGAAGCCGAGGTTGGCCGAGGAAGCCTTGGCGGTGGATTTCTTGCGGGCAGGCATGCAGGGAGTTGGGGCAAGCCTAGCGGGAAGGCGAGGGGAGTGAAGAACGAATACGGGCAACCCTCCTCCCGGCGCAGCCGCACTCCGGTTAAGTAATTTGTGCTTAGTAATTAGTCATTTAGACCTCCACAGTTGCCCTTCGGCCCTCGCGCCTTTAGCTTCCTGCATGCCTGCCGCCGCCCTTGATTTGAAGGAAGCCATTCTTGCGCTGAAGAAGGAGCGCAATGCCGTGATTCTGGCGCACAATTACCAGACCGGGGATATCCAGGATCTTGCCGATTACGTGGGAGATTCGCTGGGGCTGGCTTACCATGCGAAGGAGACGGATGCGGACGTGATCGCGTTTTGCGGGGTGCATTTCATGGCGGAGACGGCGAAGATCGTGAACCCGGGGAAGATCGTGGTGCTGCCGGACAAGGATGCGGGTTGCTCGCTGGAGCAGTCGTGCCCGGGGCCGGAGCTGGAGGCCTTCCTGCAGGCGCATGCGGAGAAGAATTACTACGTGATCGCTTACATCAATTGCTCCGCGCACGTGAAGTCGCTCTGCGACGTGATCTGCACTTCGGGCAATGCGGTGAAGATCGTCAACAAGGCGCCCGCCGACCGCCCGATCCTGTTCGTGCCGGATGCGAACCTGGGGGCCTGGGTGATGGAGCAGACGGGGCGGAAGATGGATCTGTGGCAGGGGTCGTGTTACGTCCACGTGGAGTTCACGCGCGATTCGATCAACCGGATCAAGGCGGAGTATCCCGGTGCGCTGGTGGTGGCGCATCCGGAGTGCACAACGGCTGTGCGCTTGCTGGCGGACGAGGTGTGCTCGACGGAGAAGATGATCGCCTTCTGCAAGAACGCTCCGGTGAAGGACATCATCGTGGTCACCGAGAGCGGCATGCTCCACCGGCTGCGGAAGGAGTGCCCGGACAAGAACCTCATCGCCGGTCCCACCGACCGCTGCGCCTGCGCGGATTGCCGCTACATGAAGATGAACACGCTTCAGAAGCTGCACGATTGCCTGGCGAACCTCGAGCCGCGGGTGGAGATCCCGGAGGAGATCCGCAAGCGGGCGGAAGCGCCCTTGCTGCGGATGCTGGAGCAGTCGAAGTGAGCGGGGAGGGGTGGGACGACAGGAGTGTCGCCGGTCCTTATGGCGGCCGGAAGAGCCCCGTTCCCGCGCTACGCGGGCAAAGCCGCCTGCGGCCCGTCCGCCCGACGCATCCTGAGCGGCACCCGGCGCTCCACGAAGAGGAGCATCGGTATGCACAGCAACAAGCAAAGCGTCGCGCTTCCTGCCAATCCCAAAGCCATCCGCGTCCCGTCCGGCACCCGCTGCGGGGCGTCCTCCGGCGGATCCACGTACACCAGCGACGGCGCTTGCGCGGATGCATCGCCATGTGCCGAGCGCCAGGCGTGCGCCACCGCCAGCACCATCCGCCGCGCCTCCTCCGCATCCCCGCTGCGGGCTTCCAGCTTCACCAGTTCCGGTCCCGCATTCGGCGTGACCGTCACGCTCGACCACAGCGAATAGGCCGCCATGGGATCGTTCCGGCCGCCTTCCGCCGCCAGGCTCCGCGCGGCCTGTTCCATCACCGCCGGGGATTTCATGCTCTCGATCGCGGCGGTGTCGCCCTCGGCCGCCCGCACCAGGGCCACGCTCCGGTAGGTCGCCGGCACCGCCCACACGATCCCCGAGCCGAGCCCCCACATCGCGAAGGGTAGCCCGGTCAGAACCGTCAGCACCGTGATCCAACGCCGTGATTGCCAACACGCTGTCGCAGCCGAGGCCTTCCGCAAGGCCCGGACGATGGTCCCGCGCAGGGCCGCGGGGGTGGGGATGCTCCACTTGTTAGAAACCATTTCAGCTTCTCAGACCTACACTCTCGTCCGGAGTTCAAAAAAATCCCGAAATTCAACCAAATCTTACCTGATATTTAATAAAACTTTAGGAATCCCGAAGTGAGAAGGGGGCAGGGAGCCCCTCGCTCGCGGCATCCGCTCCTCTCCTTTATTCGGTGCTCCGCTCGGCCCGCCCCGCTTCGACGCCTGCGCCCCGTTCGAGCGCCCCCGAAATCTCATCGAATTCCTTGACACCCCCCGGTCCCTTCGGCTTTCTTCCCGCCCGCCTGCGCCGCAAGGCACGGCCAAAGCACCCATAGCTCAATTGGATAGAGCGTCTGACTACGGATCAGAAGGTTAGGAGTTCGAGTCTCTTTGGGTGTGCCACTTTCAAGGCCCTGCAACTGAAACGGTTGCAGGGCTTTTTTTTGCCGGCGGCGGAGGGGCAAGGGTCACCCATCCCGCAGGGATCGGCCGGGCGTGGAGTTCCATCGGGTGGCTCAGGCCGGTTTCCTGGCGGTGAAGACGACGTAGCGCATCGCACCGGTGAGATAGGCGATCCAGATCCGTATCAGGGTGATCGCGAAGATCCGGTTTCTCCCTAAATTGCCAAGCAGGTAACGCCGCAGCGAAGGATCGGTGAAGAAGCCGGTGAAGGTGCGGCGGATGCAGATCGGCCAAGTGCGGCGGACCTTGCGGCTGAGGTCTTCCTCCGATTCCATGGCGAGCCTCGCATCCGCGATCCAGCGGTGATAGTCCGCGGCGTTGCCCATGCCGACCAGGCAACCCTCCCGGCAGATCGGTTCCAACAGGTGGCGGACTTGCCAAGGGGAGGTGCGGGGCCCTGCCATCCACGCGCAGATCACGAGCCGGCCACCCGGCACCAGCACCCGTGCCATCTCGCGTATGCCGTAAGCAACATCGGGCAGGTGCTCGGTGCTTTCGATCGCGATCACCGCGTCGAACGATGCCGCGGGAAGGTCATTGTCCATCCAATCGCGGAGGATGAAGCCGGGGTTGTCCCCGCCGTGCGCGATCGCGCCTTCATACTGTTTCCGCGAGACCGTCACCCCCGTGACCTGCGCCCCGTAGTCGCTGGCGAGCAAGCGTGCCGTGGCCCCGTAGCCGCAGCCGACATCGCACACGCGCGTCTCTTCATGGATGCCCGCACGATTCGCCACCAGGCGGCTCAAGGCGACCACTGCTTCTTGCGGCGACTCGCGCCCGCTTTCCCATAACCCGTGGTGAACGTGCTGCCCCCAAAGGGACCGATAGTAGGGGTCCAGTTCGTCGTAGTGGGATGCGACGGCTTCACCCGTCGTGGCCGCGGAGATCATGCGGCGGAGAGCCTAGCATGAATCGCGCGGGCCGCCCGGGAAATCCCGCCCGGGCCGGCCGATACGGCTCGCCCTTGCCCGGGGAATGGGTTGAAGGCGGACCGGGAGCGCGGCTTTCCCGGGCAGCATGAAGCACGGACGCCCGCCGCGGTGAAATAGCTCCCCGGCAATGCTCAATTTTTCCTGACATCTCCGCCGAATTGGTTAAGATGTCCGAATTAATTGATGAAGTTCCGTCCGATCTTGATCCTTTCCGGAGGCGTGCTGGCGGCGACCGCATTCGTCGCCGTGATGGAGCGGCCCGCCGCGCTTGCGATCCAATCGATCGTCGACCGTTTCGGCACCCGGGTGGTGGAGGAAGAGCTCGCGATGGATTGCATGTGCTGCGCCAGTCACCGCCGCGCCCGGATGGTGAGTTGGAAGATTGCGGGCGAGCAAGGATGCCGCACGCTGGGTACATCGGATACGGCCTCGCTCTTCATGGCGGATTTCCCCGGATTCACCTGCCAACATTACTGGGTGCCGGCAAGCGGCGAGCCGCCGTCGTCCGTCGTCTGCGGTCCGGATTGGGGATTCGCGCGGACTTATTCGGAGAACGAACTCATCCGCGAGCGGGTGAGGGAGGAGTTATCCCTTGGCAGGATTTCCCGCGAATCCGTGATCGAGCGGGTCGGAGGCGAATGGATGAACCGGTATTCGGGCGAGCAAGCGATCCTCGACGAGATCGAATTCGGCAAGCAGGCCGCGACCATGGAGCCGCTCGTCACCGGCTTGCCGGGGCGCTGATCCCCCTTATTCCAGCGGATCCCACTTTTTGCCGGCGATGACCTTCGAGAGCAGCCAGCACGCGATTACCACCACGCAGGCCTCCGCGATCAGGAAGCGACCGAACATCCCGTAATTCCGCGCCAGCAGGGCGATCCCGGGGATAACCAGCGCCCCGACCATCAGCAGCATCATGATCCCGCCGCGGGCTGCGGACTTCGCTTCCTCGGTGGGTTTGGAGAGCGGTACCGTTTTCTCGATCGTTCCGGGTATCAGCGCGAAGGCAGGCATGGCGAGCAAGCCGGGAAACAGCAATTCGGCCTTTGCGAGGCCACCCGGAGCCAGGCAGACTCCGATCAGGATGATCGTCACCGCCGGCAGCGCGAGCAGGAATAATACCGCCCTCGTGGCTCCCTGAATGAAGGGCCCCGGGCCTTCCACCGGAGCCAGCCGGTAGAGATCCGCCGCCTGCCAATGCTGCGAGAATTGGACGAGATTCATCGCCATCATCGGAAGGAGGCCGAGATAGCCCCCGCCCAGGGCGATGCCCCAGCCTTCGTCCTTCCGGGACATGCCTTGGATCAGGAAAACCATCGGCATCACCAGCACCGGGGCCAAGCCCGGATACAGCCGCAGCTTCATGTCGCGATCACGGAAGAGATACGCCGCGGTGAGCCGGAAGGACGCGCGTGTCACGGGGTCCCGCAGCAACCAGCCCAGCAAAGGCCCGTCCATCAGCCGGTCGAGCAGCCGCCGGCCTTCCGTCGCACGGGCCTTGCGCGGCCGGCTTTCGGCCAGCGTTTGGAGCCCTTCCTCATAGACGTGCGCCATCCGCCCGAAGGCCAGAGCCAGCACCGCGGCGGTGATCAGCACCCCGGCACCCGCCATCGCCAGCGCGGGCCCCGACGCCCGTCCGAGCAGGGCTTCATCGAGCGCCGCGAACCACGCGGGCGGCAGCAGGAACAGCCACGACTTCCCTGCGAGCGGGTCGATCGCGCCTCTCATGCCCGTCATCAACTGCGGCACGAGCTGGCTGCCCGCGACCATCGCCACCGCCAGCAGTACCTGGGCCGTGGTCATCAGGTTGTCGAGCCGTTCGCGCCCCAGCCAGCGCAGGCAGAGCTGGTAGAGCAGTACGACACTCCCCGTACAAAACAGCGCCGAAAGGCAGGTGGACAGTAAATGTACCGGTGCGAACCACGCGGATCCCTTGTCGGAAACCGATCCGCCGATCATCCCCGCGATATTGAAAGTGCAGGTGATCCACAGCGAGACCCTCACCAGCACGGCCACCTTCGCCCACAGCAGCGTGCGGGAATCGACGGGCCGGTGCAGCAGAATTTCCGCCTCGTCCTTGTTGAAGAGGATCTCGCCCGCCGAGGCCGCGATGAACATCCCCAGGAACAACAGCGACATCCCGTGCAGGTAGAAGGACAGCACGAAGGAGCTCTCCATCGCGAAAGGCAGCGCCACGAGTCCTACAAGGGCATAGAGCGCAAGCGTGCCCCACAGCTTCGCTCCGACGGACTGCGGTGCCTTGTCCTTCTTCAGTCCCCGCGCGCTCCGCCCGCGCAGGAAGAGCGTGAGGTAAAGCCGCTGCAGCGTGGCCGCGGGGGATGGCGCTTTCTCGCTCACGGCCGGAAGGTTTTCGCGAAGTCCTCCGCCTTGCGCTCCAGGTCGTCCCCGCCGGTCAGGCTGGTGAAGAGCTGTTCCAGCGAGCGGGCCCCGTGCATCGAGACCAGTTCGGAAGGCGAGCCATCCACTTGCAGGCGGCCCTTGTCGATGATCAGCACGCGGTCGCAGACGCGCTCGACCACGTCGAGGATATGCGAACTGTAGACGATCGCCTTGCCTTCGCGTGCCAGGGTTTGGATCAGGGCTTTGAATCCCACCGCAGCGTTGGCGTCCAGGCCGTCGAGCGGCTCGTCGAAAAAGACCACCGGGGGATTGTGCAGGAGGGCCGCGGTGATCACGACCTTGCGGCGCATTCCCTTCGAGTACGCGCCGAGCAGCTTGTCGGTGAGCGTCTCGAAGCTGAGGTCGAAGAACGCGATGAACTGCCGGATGCGCTCGCGCGCCGCTTCCGCCGGGATGCCGTAGAGCGCCGCGACCATTTCAAGGTACTCCAGACCCGTCAGCGATTCGAAGACCGCTCCCGAGTCGGGCACGAAACCCACGCAACGCTTCACCTCCATCGGCTCCTTCAGCAGGTCGTGACCGCAGATGGTCGCCGTGCCGGACGTGGGGATCAGCATCCCGGTCAGCATTTTCAAGGTCGTCGATTTGCCGGCACCGTTGGGGCCCAGCAGACCGACGATCTGCCCTGCGGGGATGTCGAGCGAAAGGTTGTCCACGGCGACTTGTGCGCCGAAGTGCTTGGTGAGTCGGTGGAGGGATATCACTCGGCCCGGACTATCGGCGAAGGGGAGGGGAAATCGAGTGCGGATTCCGTCCTTCCGCGACCGGTCCGCCATCGGCTACTTCGGTTTCCTCGCCGGATCTCCGGCGATCGGCGTTCTCGGCCAGTGGATCGGCTTGCCCTGAGCTTTTGCGGTCGTACTTCTCTTCGCACTTTTGCTCGCGATTCCGGGCCCGAGGGTGCACCGCTCGGCCTCCTGGCGGCTGTCATCGGCGCGATGGATGGCGGTGATCGGAAGAAGCGATTGGCCGTGGCGGCGATTCCGGGGAATGGTGCCGGCGAGCCGCCCCTCTTGCCGCCATGGAACTTTATCAACTCCGCACCTTTCTCGCCGTCGCCGAAGAGCAGAACCTGACGCGCGCCGCGGAGAAGCTCTTCACCAGCCAGCCCGCCGTCAGCGCGCAGATCAAGTCGCTGGAAGACGAGATCGGCGTGCGGCTCTTCGACCGCGGCACGAAGGGCATGAAGCTCACACGGCCCGGAGAAGTGCTGCGCGAGCAGGCACGGCGGATCGTGGATGCCGCCCGCGATTTCAAACACAGCGCGGACAATCTACGCGGCTCCGTCTCCGGTGAACTGATCTTCGGCGTGAACAACCGTCCGGAGGTCCTGCGCCTCGTCGAGATTCTCCGCTCGATCTCGGACGAACATCCGGACCTTTCCTTCGAACTCGTGAACGGCAGCAGCGGTGTCGTTCTCCAGGGGATCGAGGAAGGATCCATCTCCATCGGCTTCTTCGAGGGCCCGTGCGATTCGCCGAAAATCGCATGGCACGAGCTCGATCAGATCGAACTCTGCATTGCCGCCCCCGTGGCATGGGCGAAGGAGTTTTCGAAGCCCGATTGGAAGCTCCTCGAAACCAAGCCTTGGATCTTCACGTCGCCCGCCTGCTCGTACTGCCGCTTCGTCCAACGCATCAGCCAGGAACAAGGTCTCCAGCTCAACCGGCGCTTCCAGGTCAACGAGGACCTCACCGTCCTCAATCTGGTCGCCGAAGGTCTTGGCATGACCGTGACCGCCGTCAACCAGATCGAGGCGAACGGCTTCCAGGATCGTGTCGTGGCCCTGTCTCATTTCCGTGCCTCCGTGCCGCTGAACATCGGCTACCTCGCCGCGAATGAAGGTGATCCCTCGATTGCCGCCGTGTGCGAGCATGTCCTTCGTGTTTGGCAGCACCCGCAAGCAGCACTGCAGCCGGAAGTCATCCCCTTTCGCGCCGTCCGCAAATCCCGCAACCGCTCATGAACGCCCGCGTCGCTGCGATGAATCCCTCCGCACAAGTCCCGGCCTCGCTCCGCCGCAGCAAGAAACCCGGCACGCGGATTGCGTATGGACAGGTATTCTCGCGCTTCCTCGGGAAAGCCGAGACCCTCCGCTTCCGGGTTCTCAGCGGTCACCTCTGGCTCACCATGGAGGGCAAGCGGGAGGATCACGTTCTTACTTCCGGACAGACCCTCGCCATCGAAGGTCCCGGCCGACTCGTCGCCGAAGGCATCGAAGACGGGGCACTCGTCGAAGTCGCGTGAGGGCTGCGAACCGCCTCCTCAATACCGCTTCGCCATCATCACCATCTTCGGGCTCACGTAGAATCCCCCCTTCTCATAAAACGCCTGCGCCGGCGTCTCCCGTCCCGTGAGCGTATAGATCCGGCTCACCCCCGATTTTTGCAATCTGCGGTGAAGCTCCTTCAGCAGGTTGCCTCCGATTCCCTCCCTCTGCCGGTCGTTTGCCACACAGAATTCCAGCAGGAAGTAGTGCATCTCCTCCTGGTACCGCTGCGAATACCCGAACGCCATCCCCACGATCTCCGCGCCATCCTCCGCGATCAACCCGAGGAAATTCGGCGTGCGCGCACATTCCGCCAGCCGTTGCAACGCGCTGTCCGGCGTCCACTCCTCTTTCCACGGCGGCGCGTTGAAGACCTCCACGAAAAAGCTCGCGCAGTCGGTCCAATCGGCAGGCACTGTTTCGCGGATCGCAATACTCATCGGGTCATGGATTCGAGGGTCTTTGAAAGGATCACGCTGCAATAATTCGTGGTGCTCCACGACACTCGCTCCACCTCGCGGAAGCCGCAGCGGCCGTACCACTCGATCAGACGATGTGCTTCTTCCGCCGTGTCGAGCGCGAGTTCCTCCGCTCCCCGCTGCCGGGCCTCCTCCTCCATCAGTCGCATCAACCTACCGCCGATCCCATTCCCTTGGAGATCCGGCCGCACCCCGAATTGCCCGAAGGAAAACACCCCGGGCCGGCGATACCATCCACAACTCGAATCCGGGTCGCTCGCATACAAGGTCACCGTGGCCACCACCTCGCCCTCCAGCTCCACCACGAAAGGAAATCCCCGTAGCAACCGCTTCAGCGTCACTTCATCACTCTGGTGGGTCGCCGTGTAGCGCAGCCCTATCGCCGCCAGCGGCGCATACGCCGCATGCAACATCGCCGTCAGCGGGGGAATTGCGTCCTCCTCGCGGTAGGGGCGGATGACCAGCTTCCCCTTCATCAGCAAGCGCTTGCGAGGTCCTCCGCGATCATGGTGCCAGCGTGCTGCATTTCGCACCAGTTGTCGATTCCACGTTCCCCGGGCCGAATGGAAAATTCCATCCCTCTTTCCAATTGCCTCCTTTCCGACCTGCCTCTTTCTTCTGGAACTTCATGCTTGCTGATACAACCGCTTCGGTCCCGGTCTCCTGGTGGATCGCGTTCAATGGATTCGTCATGCTGATGCTCGCCCTCGACCTGGGGGTTTTCAACCGCAAGGCGCACGTGGTGAGGCTTCGCGAGGCGCTGGGCTGGACCACGGTGTGGATCGCCTTGGCGATGGTCTTCAATGTGTGGGTCGGCTGGCGGATCGGGCCGGAGGCGGGCAAGGAATTCCTCGCGGGCTACCTGCTCGAGAAGTCGCTCTCCGTGGACAATGTCTTCGTCTTCGCGGTGATTTTCTCTTTCTTCAAAGTGCCGCGGGAGTACCAGCACAAGGTGCTCTTCTGGGGCATCTTCGGTGCTTTGGCCTTGCGCGCCGTGATGATCGCCGGCGGTGCCGCCTTGATCACCAATTTTTCATGGATCATCTATGTTTTCGCCGCTCTGCTGGTCTTCACCGGGATCAAGATGTTCTTCCACGACGAGGACTCGGTGGACCCGGGTAAAAGCATCGCCGTCCGCCTGCTGCGCAGGTTCATGCCGATCACCCCGGACTACCGGGGCCAGAAGTTCCTCGTGAGGGAAGATGGCAGGCTCTTCGCCACGCCCTTGTTGGCGGTGCTGCTTTGTGTGGAGGTGACCGACGTGATCTTCGCGGTGGACTCGATCCCCGCGATCTTCGCGATCACGACCGACACCTTCATCGTCTACACGTCCAACGTGTTCGCCATCCTGGGCCTGCGCTCGCTCTATTTCGCCATCGCGGGCATCCTGCCCTACTTCCATTTCCTCAAGTACGGCCTGGGCGTGATCCTCATCTTCGTGGGCGTGAAGATGTCGCTGGCCCATACCCAATGGAAGATCGATACGGACCACTCGCTCGCCGTGATCGGTGGAGTGCTGGCCCTCTCGGTGATCGCCTCGGTGGTCCACCGCAAGCTGCACCCGCTCCCCGAGACCCCGGAAAAAGGGGAATGACGCGCGATTCGCGAGAAAGGGGGCTGAAAACCGACGCGGATCATGATTAAGATCCGGGGCACATGAACGTTTTATTCGAGGTCGCGCTGATCTTCCTCCTGCTATTGTGCAACGGGCTCTTCGCGATGACCGAGATCGCCCTCGTTTCCTCCAAGCGTGGCGTGCTTCAGGCCCGCGCCGAGGCCGGGAGCAAGGGTGCGGTCAAAGCCCTCGAACTCGCGGACTCGCCGGACCGCTTCCTCTCGACCGTCCAGATCGGCATCACGCTGGTAGGGATATGCGCCGGTGCCTTCGGTGGTGCCCGCCTCTCCGACCGTCTCGCCGCCGTGCTCGACCCGCTGCCGGTCATCGGGGCCTGGTCGGGCGGGATCGCGTGGTTCATCGTCCTCGGCTCGATCACCTACCTCTCGCTGGTCGTCGGCGAATTGGTGCCCAAGCGCCTCGCGATGAAATACCCGGAAGCCATCGCCTCCACCACCTCGGGCATGATGGCGAAGATCTCCTCGTGGACCAGCCCGCTGGTATCCCTGCTCGCCTGGTCCACCGCCAGCCTGCTGCGGCTCTTCGGCGTGAAAGACACGGAGGAATCCAAGCTCTCGCGCGAGGAACTCACCGTCCTCATCCGCGAAGGCATGGTCGCCGGCGGCGTCGAACGCAC